>CALMNS010000337.1 GCA_937871635.1 uncultured Solirubrobacter sp. | reverse complement strand
CCCGAGCAGTGCCCGACGAGCGGGCCGGCCGCGACCGCGGCGGCGGCGGCGGGGATCTCCGCGTCCGGCACGCAGAGCAGGACCACGTCGGCGCCCGCGGCGTCGGCGCCCCGGGCGAGCGGCGGAGCGGTGTGAAGCGCAGCGGCCAGCGCGGTGCCGAGCCGGCCCGCGCCGATGACGGAGATGGTCTCCATGGGGGATGTGCGGTCCGGCCCCTCGGCGAGGGTGACGGCCGTGCTCCGAGTATAGGCTCCGGTCGCATGGTCGATGCGGGCGAGCGGCGCGAGGCGCTCAAGGTGGTCTACGAGCAGGCGTCGGGCTGCACCCGCTGCCCGCAGCTGGCCGCCACCCGCCACTCCGTCGTCTTCGGGGCCGGGAACGCCAACGCGGACCTGATGTTCGTCGGCGAGGCGCCGGGCAAGAACGAGGACCTGCAGGGCCGGCCGTTCGTCGGGGCGGCCGGGAAGCTCCTCGGCGAGCTCCTCGAGGGCATCGGCCTCACGCGGGACGACGTCTTCATCTGTAACACGCTGAAATGTAGACCACCGCAGAACCGCGATCCGCTGCCCCAGGAGCTCGACAACTGCCAGGACTACCTGTTCCGGCAGCTCGAGCTGATCGAGCCGAAGGTCGTCTGCACGCTGGGCAACTTCGCCACCAAGCTCCTGCGCGGGGACCCGACGTCGATCACGAAGCTCCGCGGACGGGAGGAGATCCGCACGATCGGGCCGCGGACGATCCGGCTCTACCCGATCCTCCATCCCGCGGCGGCGCTCTACACCCGGGCGCTGCTCGACACCCTGCGCGAGGACTTCGCCCGCCTCCCCGACCTGCTGGCCCTCGACGCGCCCCCGCAGCCCGAGCCGCCCGAGGAGACGGCGGCCATCCCGGAGCCGGAGCTCGCCGCCGAGGCGGACGCCGACGCCGACGCGGCCCCGGCGGAGTCCGGCACGGCGGACCCCGACGAGCCGCCGCCCCAGCTCGGGCTGTTCTAGCGGCGCAGCTCCTCGGCGGTCAGCGCGTAGCGCTCATGGTCGCGCCAGCGGCCGCCGACCTGCAGGTAGCGCGGCGAGAAGCCCTCGAGGCGGAAGCCGGCCCCGGTGGCCAGGGCCACCGAGGCGGCGTTGCCCGGCTGGATGTTGACCTCGAGCCGGTGCAGGGCGAGCGGGCCGAAGGCGTGCGCGAGGGTGAGCGCGAGCCCCTCGCGCATGAGCCCCTGCCCGGCGTGGCGGGCGTGGCCGTAGTAGCCGAGGAAGGCCGACTGGAAGGCGCCGCGGAAGATCTGGGAGAGGTTGAACACCCCCGCGATCTCGCCCGTGTCCATCCGGCAGGCGAGGAGGCTCTCGAAGTCGTCGCGCGCCGTGCGGGCCAGGAGGTCCTCGAGCTGGTCGCGCCGCTCGGGCGGGTACGCCCACGGCCGGTGCAGGTCGCGGCTCTCGCGGGCGAGGACGAGGAGCTCGTCGACGTCTCCCGCCGCCAGGCGGCGCAGCGCCACCCGCTCCGTCGTGGACAGCACGCTGCTCATCCCCGGTGTCGTAGCAGGGCGAGCTGTGCGGCGAGCTGGGCGCGCTCCCGACCGGCGGGGCGCCGCAGCGCCCGGCGGGCGGCCAGGCGGGTGGCGTAGGTGACGGC
>CALMNS010000336.1 GCA_937871635.1 uncultured Solirubrobacter sp. | reverse complement strand
CCACCGGGACCTGGCCGGTGCGGAAGGCCAGCGCGAGCAGGACGGGCGCCGCCGACGGGCGGCGCAGCAGGTGGGCGGCGAGCTCGATCGACGCGCCGTCCGCCCAGTGCAGGTCGTCGAGCACGACCACGACGGGCCGGTGGCGGGCCATCGCGTCGAGCAGCGCGCGGACGGCGCGGTGGGCCCGGTAGCGCTCCTCGGGCAGCGTGGGCAGGCTCGCACCCGAGGGGGCCGGCACCGCCGGAAGGACCCAGGCGAGCTCCTCGTCGCGGTCGCCGAGGAGCCGCTCGAGCCGGTCGGGCCCGAGGGCGCCGGCGTAGTCGTCGAGCGCGTCGATCCACACCCCGAAGGGGATGTCGCGCTCGAACTCCGCGCCGCGCCCGGCGAGCACGAGGTGCCCGTGTGCGTCCGCCCGCGTGCGCAGCTCGTCGAGCAGCCGGGTCTTGCCGATGCCCGCCTCGCCCTGCACCCACAGCGTCGCCGCCGCGCCCGCGGCCTGGCGCTCGAGCGCGCTCTGGATGCCCACCAGCTCGCGCTGCCGTCCGACCAGCCGCCGTTCTCTGGGCATCACCACGCTCACGGGACTCCGGGCGAGCCTAACCCGAACGGACCCGGCGCGGGGGCCGGATCCCGCCCCCGGGATCACAGCCGTTCGCGGCCCGCCCGGAGCACCGGAAGCGAGATCATCAGCGCCCACGCCGTCAGGGCCAGCAGGAGCGCGTGCAGGAGCAGCCACGTCACCAGGGCGACGGGTCGACCGGCCAGGTCGTCGGCGTGCAGCGCCGGAAGGACGAGCAGCAGAAGGCTCCAGGTCCCGAGCGTCGCGTAGGCGATCGGCACCTCGCGGCACCGCCGCAGCGACACGGCGCCCACCACCAGCACGCAGGCGCTCAACGCGTACCAGGCGGCGCTGACGCGGGCGAGCAGCGGGGTCAGCGGCCAGGGCCAGGCGTCGGCCATGTCCTCGGGGAGGAGGAACAGGGCGAGGCCGACCGCCCCCAGCGCCACGCCGAGGACGGCCGAGGCCAGCCGCAGCCCGTCGAGCCGCGGATCCGCGGCGGGGGAGGGCCCCTCCCGCCGCTCCTGCAGCCACCAGAAGACGGGGACGACCAGCGGGACGATCGCGTAGACCGCCGTCCACGCCCAGGTCGGCGCGTAGTCCCAGAAGAAGCGGTCCTCGTGGATGAGCGTGGCGGCGAGCGCGGTGACCGCCAGGACCGCGAGGGCGAGCGGCAGGATCCGCAGCGATCGCCACGAGCGGGCCCGGAAGACGACGAGGCCGGTGGCCACGCTCCCGGCCAGGTAGCCCGCCCCGATGAAGGCGGCGTCGATCGGCGGCTTGATCGCCCACGCGTAGTCGAACTGCGCGCGAGCCGGCAGCAGGTAGAGGAAGAGCCCGTTGGCCAGGGCGAGCACGAGCAGGCCGAGGACGCCGAGGCGCGTGAGGCCGAGCAGGGGCGCGTCGCCCGCCATGGCGGGCTCCGGCCCCGCGGCCGCGCGGTCGGGAGGGAGGGGGAGGGTGGACTGGCTCATGGGATGGGGACCTCGCTGACGGGGATCGCCTCGGTGCGCTGGCGCACGTAGGCCGGGAGCTGGGCGAGCGCGGCGCCGGGATCGGCGGCGGGGACCACCCACCACAGGGCGTGTCCGCCCGAGGGGCAGCTCGAGAGCGCCTGGAGGTGGCGCAACGGGCTGTCGAACCCGTGCCAGGCCGCGAACGCGAACCGGCACTCATCGGGAGCGTGCCGGTGACAGAGCAGGAAGCTCGGCATGGGAGCGACCCTCTCAGCCCCGCGCGGGCCTGACCACCCGGGAACCCCCGGGACCCGGTCCGGCGGGGGTTCCTCCCCGGGGCCCGGTCCCTGCTTCCGGGGTCCGCTCCGGGGGTTCCCCCGGTGGTCGCGCGGCGCGCCGGCCAGGAGGCTTGACCGCGGCAATCGACCACCGCGAGCGGGCCACGGCCGCGCTCGTCGACCGAACGGAGCACTTCCATGAGGACCACCTCCTCCCCCCGCCAGCCGCGACCCGTCCACCTCCACCCACGGGCACGGAGCTGGGTCGCCCTGGGCGCCGCCGCCGGCGCCCTCGCCCTCCCGGCGGCGGCCGACGCCGCCTACACCGGGGCGATCGCCGGCAGCACCGTCACCCTCACCGGGGACGACGTGGGCGAGCGGCTCGCCATCGGCGAGGCCGGCGGCCTGCTGACCCACTCCATCGTCGGCAACGGCTTCGAGGGCGCCACCGACTTCGACTCGGGCGCCCCCGGGGTCCAGACCCGAGCAGCGGACGGGTCGACCACGCTGGTCGTCAACGCCGGCGGGGGCGACGACGACGTGGCCATCGGCACCGCCGGGCTCGCCGCCGGCTCCACGTACGACGGCGGGGCCGGCGACGACCTGATCACCGGCAACAACGCCCCGGAGAGCCTCCGCGGCGGCGCGGGCGACGACCGGCTCGTCGCGGCCCGCGGCGGCGACGACATCGAGGGCGGCGACGGCAACGACACGATCGTCTGGAACAACGGCGACGGCTCCGACGTGATGGACGGCGACGCCGGCAACGACGGCATCGAGGTCAACGGGGCCGCGACCCAGGGTGACGTCTTCACGATCAGGCCCAACGCGGCCCGGGTCCGCTTCGACCGGACGAACCTGATCCCGTTCAACCTGGACATCTCGGCGGAGCGGCTCGAGGTCAACGGCCTCGGCGGCGACGACGCGACGAGCGCCGATCCGGGCGTCGGCGCGCTGATCGCCATGACGCTCAACGGCGGCGTCGGGGCCGACGCGCTCGGCGGCGGCGACGGCGGCGACGTGATCAACGGCGGCGAGGACAACGACACGCTGGCCGGCGGCGCGGGCGACGACCGCATCGCGGGCGACCGCGGCGGCGACGCCTTCGCGGGCGGCGCGGGCGACGACACGCTCGTGTGGAACAACGGCG
>CALMNS010000335.1 GCA_937871635.1 uncultured Solirubrobacter sp. | reverse complement strand
AGCTCGAGCAGCTCTCCCGCGGTGCGGACGACGGGCCGGGCGATCTGGCGGGTCACGGTGTGGTCCGACAGGAGCGCGATCAGCCAGCCCGTCCGCGTCCCCTCGCCGCCGACGCGCGCCACGACCCCCGTGCGCCCCGCCCGCTCGAGCTCGCGCAGGCGCCCGTCCTCGGGGTCGAGCGACGCCCCGCCGAAGTCGAGGCCCGGGGCGGTGGTGGCGATGGGCTCCCCGGCGCGGTCGAGGTAGGCCACGTCGGCGCCCCCGAGCAGCGAGGCCAGGCGCTCGACGAGCGCCTGCTCGGGATCGGGGCGGTGCATCGCGTCGAGCAGGTAGCGCTGCATCGTCGTGAGCCGGCGCAGGGCGCTGAGGTCCGTGCTCACCGCGGACCGGTTGACGAACGAGACGATCTCGCGGAACGGGGTCTCGAGCGGGACCGCGAAGACCGGGAACCCGCGCCGCTCGGCCTCCTGGACGAGCGCCGGCGGGACGTCTTGCATCGCGATGCCGAGGCCCAGCCCCAGCGCGGCGATGCCGCCCTCGGAGAGCTGGGCGACGAGCCGGCGCTGGGCGGCGGCGCTGCCGCGGAGCTGGACCCCGGTGGTCAGCATGATCCACCCCTCCTGCAGCCAGCGGACGGGGTCGCTCAGGTCGATGCAGTGCGCGCCGTCGACGCGCTGGCTGCGGGCGGCCTCGGCGCACGAGCCCGCGCGCAGCTCGAGCCCGAAGTCGGGGGCCTCGAGGACGTCGTCGAGCGTCAGCCGCACCGCCGGCGCCCCCTGTCCCTGGCCGTTCGGCGACTCGACCATTCCGCCGCGCCCGAATCGTCGATCCGCCCCTTGTGCGGGCGGGGCTCCGCTGCGACCGTGCCCCGATGGCCGACACCTACCTGTGGCACCCGTTCTCCGACATGGCGGTCGTGCGCCAGGACGAGCTCTCCATCCGGCGCGCCGACGGCGTCTGGCTGTGGGACGACGACGGAAAGCGCTATCTCGACGGCAGCGCGAGTCTGTGGTACGTCAACGTGGGGCACGGCCGCCAGGAGATCGCCGACGCGGTGGCCGCGCAGTTCGCCGAGCTCGGCACGTACAACACCTTCGGCGACATCACCAACGAGCCCGCCAACCGGCTGGCGCAGCGGCTCAGCGAGCTCGCGCCGATGGAGGACGCGCGCGTGTTCCTCACCACGGGCGGCGGCGAGGCGATCGACACCGCGGCGAAGCTGGCCCGGCGCTACTGGGCGGCGGTCGGGATGCCGAGCCGCCAGCACCTGATCAGCCGCATCGCCGGCTACCACGGAACGAACGGCTTCGGCACCAGCCTGGGCGGCATGGAGGCCAACCGCACCGCCTTCGGCGCGCTCATCCCCCACACCTCCTACGTCCTGCACGACTCCGTCGACGCCCTCGAGGAGGAGATCCGCCGCCTCGGGGCCGACAACGTGGCGGCCTTCTTCATGGAGCCCGTCATCGGCGCGGGCGGCGTCCACCTCCCGCCCGAGGGCTACGTCCAGGGCGTCGCCGAGGTCTGCGAGGCCAACGGCGTGCTGCTCATGGTCGACTCGGTGATCTGCGGCTTCGGCCGGCTCGGCAACTGGTTCGGGATCGAGCGCTGGGGCGTCGAGCCGGACCTCATCACCTTCGCGAAGGGCGTCTCGAGCGGGTACCTGCCGGTCGGCGGCGTCGTCGCCTCGTGGCGCGTCGCCGAGCCGTTCTGGTCCGAGCCCGGCACCACGCTGCGCCACGGCCCGACCTACTCGGGGCACCCGGTGTGCGCCGCGGCCGCGCTCGCGAACCTCGACATCCTCGAGCGCGAGGGCCTCGTCACCCGGGGCGCCGAGCTCGAGGGGGTGCTCGCCGACGCCCTGACGCCGCTCGCCGACCACCCGCTCGTCTCCGAGGTCCGCGCCGGGATCGGCCTGCTCGCCGCGGTGCAGCTCGAGCCCACGACGCTGGTCCCCGAGGTCTACCGGCGCATGCGCGACCACGGGGTCCTGACCCGGTCGCTGGGGGGCGCCATCGCCGTCTCGCCGCCGCTGACCGTCAGCGAGGAGGAGATCGACCTCATCGGGTCGACGTTCCGCGCCGCGCTCGACGAGACGCTCGAGAGCGACGCGGGCCGGATGGCGTCGCCGAGCGGCGTGACCGGCGGCCGGCCCTAGGGCCGGCGCGGCGCGGTCGTCCTCCCGGCGGCCCAACACGCGTCCGCGGGTCAGGCGACGTCCACGAGCAGGTTCCCCCACTCGTCGACGGTCAGGTGCTGGCCCGGGTGCACCAGGGTGGTCGAGGACGCCTCCTCGACCACCACGGGCCCCGGCCTGGCGAAGCCGGCGGGCAGGCGGTCGCGCTCGAAGACCCCGCAGCGGTGGCGGCCGTCGGCGTCGAAGTCGACCTCGCGCTCGCCCTTGCGCGCCCGGGCGGCGTCGCGGCCGTCGCCGTCGAGCCGCGCGATCGCCGGGGTGGGCGCGGAGCGGTGCCCGGCCAGGTGGAAGTTGACGATCTCGACCGGGGTGTCGGCGAGCGCGAAGGTGTAGAGCCGCTCGTGGGCGCGGTGGAAGCGCTCCTCCAGGTCGGCCATCGAGCCCACGCCGTCGTCGAGCCCCACCGTGACGGTGTGCTCCTGGCCGACGTAGCGGATCTCGAGCGACCGGGTGAGCACGAGCTCCGCCGCCTCGCCGCCCTCCTCGCCGAGCTCTCCCGCCGCGTCGGCGCGCAGGTCGTCGTAGACCGCGAGCAGGTCGGGGAGGGTGGCCTGGGCGGTGCGGACGAGGTGGGTCCGGATCAGGTCGATGCGCGGCTCGGTGACCAGCATCCCCCACGCCGAGAAGTTGCCCGCCAGCGGCGGCACGACGACCCGCTTGACCCGCAGGTCGGCGCCGAGCGCGGCGGCGTGCATCGCGCCGCCGCCGCCCGAGGCGACGAGGACGAAGTCGCGCGGGTCGTGCCCCCGCCGCACCGAGACGAGGCGCAGCGCGTTGATCATCTTCGCGTTGGCCAGCCGGATGATCCCGTTGGCCGTCTCCGCGGCCGACGTCCCCACCGCCTCCCCGAGCCGGCCGACCGCCTCGAGCGCGAGCTCCCGGCTCACCGGCAACCGCCCGCCGAGGAAGTAGTCCGGGTCGATCACGCCCGCCACGAGCTTGGCGTCGGTCACCGTCGGCGCGGTGCCGCCGCGGCCGTAGCAGGCGGGGCCCGGCTCGGCGCCCGCGCTCTCCGGCCCGACGTGGAGGCCGCCCGTCGCGTCGAGCCAGGCGATCGAGCCGCCGCCCGCGCCGATCTCGACGATGTCGGTGACCGGGACGCTGACGGGATGACCGGCGCTCTCCGGGGTCCACTCGAGCTTGTACTCGGTGGTCATCAGGGGCGTGCCGTCCTCGATGAGCGAGCACTTGGCGGTCGTGCCGCCGATGTCGAGCGAGATGACGTTCGGCTCGCCAATCTGCGCGCCGATGCGGACCGCGCCCATGATCCCGGCGGCCGGCCCGGACTCCACCAGGTTGATCGGCATCCGGCGCGCGCGTGCGAAGGAGGCCGTGCCGCCGTTGGACTGCATCGCAGACGGCGCCCGGGCCAGCCCGCGGGCGCCGGCCTCGCGCTCGAGCTCGGACAGGTAGCGCCCCACCACGGGCTGCACGTAGGCGTTGAGGACGGTCGTGCTCGAGCGCTCGTACTCGCGCATCTGGCGCGTGACGTCGGAGGAGATGGTCACCGTGACCCCGTCGAGCCGGGTCAGGCGGTCGCGCGCCAAGCGCTCGTGCTCGGGGTTCGCGTAGGCGTGCAGGAAGCAGACGGCGATCGCCTCCACCCCGAGCGCGGCGCAACGGTCGGCGACGGCGTCGAGCGCCTCGAGGTCGAGCGGCTCGAGCACCCGGCCGAGGTGGTCGACCCGCTCGGCCGCCTCGAAGCAGAGCCGGCGGGGGACGAACGGCGCCGGCTTGCGGTAGCGCAGGTTGTACATGTCGGGGCGGTTGCCGCGCCCGACGAGCAGCACGTCGCGGAACCCCGCGGTGGTCAGGAGCGCCGTCCGCGCGCCGTTGCGGGTGGTGATCGCGTTGATGACGACCGTGGACCCGTGGACGAAGAACGACGCGTCGCGCAGGTCGATCGCGCCCGCGTCCACGGAGGCCAGCACGCCCTCGGAGAACGCCGACGGGGTGGTCGGGACCTTGGCGGTCAGCAGCGCGCCCGTGGCCTCGTCGAAGCCGACGAGATCGGTGAAGGTGCCGCCCACGTCGGTGGCGATGCGCAGGCTCACGCGCCCCGCAGCTCCGCGGTGCCCCGCTCGTCGACCGCGCCCGACAGCGGGTCGACGCGGACGCCGTAGATCCGCTCGGCGCCCGCGGCGTCGAGGTAGCCGTCGAGCACGTCGCCGGCCACCCGGTCGGGCTCGCGCTCGCGCGGGTCGCCGTGCCCGCCGCCCGCCCCGGTGACCACGCGGGCCGCGTCC
>CALMNS010000334.1:1778-3944 GCA_937871635.1 uncultured Solirubrobacter sp. | reverse complement strand
AGGCGACCCTGCACGGCGAGCCGCGCTGCGGCCGGGCGGCGGCCCGGCTCGCGGACGGGACCCGCATCCGGTTCGACCACGGCCGGTGGTCCGTAGCGCCCGAGCGCCCGGTCGTCTTCGCTGAGCAGGGGCTTGGGTAAGGGCGCCCGGTCCGCTGACCGGCTCCACTTACCGAAGGGATCATCCCTTGACCATCTTCTCCGCGATCGAGGTCTCCAACTCGATCCAGCAGGGCCTCAACACGTTCTTCAACTTCCTGCCGCGGCTGATCGGCTTCCTGCTGATTCTGCTGATCGGCTACGTCATCGCCAAGGTCGTCAAGAAGGCCGTGGCGGCGCTGCTCAACAAGATCGGCCTCGACAAGCAGACCCACACCGGTGCAGTGGGCGACTACGTCGATCGGGTCAACCCCAACTTCAGCCCGGCGAACCTGATCGGCGCCATCGCGTTCTGGTTCATCTTCCTCGGCGCGATCTCGATCGCCGTCTCGCAGCTCGGCATCCCGGCGCTCGAGAACTTCGTCGCCGCCATCGTGGCCTACCTCCCGAACGTCGTCGCCGCGATCATCATCTTCGTGGTCGCCGGCCTCATCGCGGCGGCCGTCGGCGGGCTCGTCGCCCGCACGATGGGCGACACCCCCACCGGCAAGATCGTCGGCACCGTCGTGCCGGTCCTCGTCATGGGCATCGCCACGTTCATGATCCTCCAGCAGCTCCAGATCGCCCCGGCGATCGTCCAGATCACCTACACGGCGCTGCTGGGCGCCACCGCTCTGGCGCTCGCCCTCGCGTTCGGCCTCGGCGGCCGGCCCGTCGCGGAGAGGATGCTCAACGACGCCTACGCCAAGGGCCAAGAGCAGCGCGGCCAGGTCAAGGCCGACCTCCAGAAGGGCAAGGCCCAGGCCCAGTCCGACGCCCAGACCGCCAAGAGCAAGGCGCAGGGCACGCAGGCCGACACGGGCGCGACGACCGTCCGCACCGACGACGGCGGCACGGGCGGCTCCCGCGTGATCGCGGGCCCCGACGCGCCGCGCCGCTAGACGGCCAGCAGCGCGCGGGCGCCGGGAACGTTCCCGGCGCCCGCGCGGCGGGGTATCCGCCGCCCATGGCTGACTTCAAGAAGGGCGACAAGGTGGAGTGGAACTCCCACGGCTCCACGGCCGAGGGCACGGTTGAGAAGAAGATCACCGAGGAGACCGAGGCCGGGGGCCGCAAGGTCAAGGCCTCCAAAGACGAGCCGCAGTACCTCGTCAAGAGCGACAAGTCCGGCGGCGAGGCCGTGCACAAGCCGGGCGCGCTCAAGAAGCAGTAGCGGCCCAGAGGGTCAACGGACCCCGTCAGCGGGTGGGCGGGACCTCCGCCGCCTCGTAGGTGTGGCCGGCCGCCCGGAGGCGGTCGACCAGCGGCATGCCAATGCCGGTGGCCGGGGTCAGCACCCCGGCCCGGTCGGGCAGGCGGGCCTCGTCGTGGGCGAGGCCGAGGGCGCTCTCGCCGAGCATCACCGCGGTCGCCGCGTAGCCCGGGTCCCCCTGGGCGGCGACCTTCGCCCGGAAGGACCGGCCCGTCGACGTCCGCGCGTGGATCTCGATGGCGAAGCGCCCGTTGCGCCGCGCGTCCTCGCCGGGCCCGTCGCCGGGAGCGGGGAGCACGCGCGCGAGCGCCTTGCGCGTCGGGCCGAACGACAGCCCGGCGGTCAGCGCTCCGAGGCCGCCGGCGGTCGCCCCGGCCAGGACCGGACCGAGCGGCGCGCGCCCGGTGCTCATCACCTCGCGATAGCGGAAGCGGCGCCCGTAGGCCCAGTCCTGCAGGGCGTTGGAGCGCCGCACCACCCGGGTGTTGATCGCGGCCATCACGAACGGCGCGAGCCACCGGCCGAGCTCCGGGTCGCGCTCGACCCCGCGCAGGTCGCGCTCGTCGCCGAGGTCCGGCTCGCGGCCGCGGTCCGGGCTCAGCGCGTACGGGTCGGCGAGGAGGCGCGCGACCTCCCGGTCCTGCGTGGCCTCGTCGAGCTGGCCGATCAGGGACGCGAGCGTCCCGCCGCTGAAGCCGCCCCGCGCGTCGGTGAGGACGAAGGTCGTGCGCTCGAGCTCGCCCGCGCCGGCCGCCTTGACCGTCTCGTGCAGGAGCAGGACGCCGAGGTCGGACGGGATCGAGTCAAAGCCGCAGG
>CALMNS010000334.1:0-1768 GCA_937871635.1 uncultured Solirubrobacter sp. | reverse complement strand
CGCTGCGGCGAGCGGCGGCGTCGTGGCGGTCGATCGACGCGCGCGTGAACAGCGGCTCGCCGGTCAGGTCGGCGTAGTGGGTGCCGGCCGCCGCGCAGGCCTCGACGAGCGGGAGGCCGTAGCGCTGATAGGGCCCGACCGTGGTGGCCACCACCGCGGTGCGGGCGGCCAGCGCGGCCAGGGCGGCGGCGTCCTGCGAGTCGGCTTCGATGAGCGGCCAGCTCGCCGCGCGCCCCCCGATCTCGGTGCGCGTGCGCTCGAGCTTCTCGCGCGAGCGGCCGCTCAGGCCGATGCGCGTGTCGGCCGGCGCGTGCTCGGCGAGGTACTCGGCGGTCAGCTTCCCGACGAAGCCGGTCGCCCCGTGGACGACGACGTCGAGCTCGTGGTCGGTGGGCATGGGGCGGACCGTACCGGTCAGCCGGCGCCCCGGCGCTGAGCGGGCGGTCGGCGAACGTCAACGGCGGCTGGGTGAGGAGGCAGGGTGGGGCGGCGGCGAGGGTGGATCGTGACCCTTTCCGAGCCCCGCTCCCCTCCCCCGAGCCGTTGCCGTTCGGCACCGCCCCGTCCCGCGGCGCCGGGAAGTAGGCGTCAGCCGGCGCCCCCGGGTGTCAGTCGGCGCGCTTCAGCCGCCGCCACCCGCCAGCAGCGCCGGAAGCTCCCGCAGGTCGGAGATCACGTGCGAGGCGCCCGCGAGCCGCGCGGCGGGCGTCCGCCCGGCGTAGCCGAACACCGTCATCCCGGCCGCGACCCCGGCCGCGACGCCCTTCGGCGAGTCCTCCACCACCGCGCACGCCCGCGGCGCCGCGCCCATCACCGCCGCGGCGTGCAGGAAGAGGTCGGGCGCCGGCTTGCCGTGCTCGACCTCGACGGCCGAGAAGATCCGCCCCTCGAACCTCGCCAGCAGGCCGGTCAGCTCGAGCACGTGCCGGATGCGGTCCGGGGCGCCGCTCGAGGCCACGCAGGTCGCCACCCCCAAGCCGTCGAGGAGCTCCTCGACGCCGGCGATCGCCTCGAGCTCCGCGTCGAACGTCGCGTAGAGGTCGGCGTGGTAGCGGTCGGCGAACCCGGCGGGCACCTCGCGCCCGAAGCGCGAGCGCACGTCGTCGAGCATCGAGGCGAACGACCCGCCCATGTAGCGCTCGAACGAGTCCTCCGTGCTGGTGGCGAAGCCGGCCGCGGTCAGGTGCTCGGCGAGCAGGCGGTTGGAGATCGGCTCGGAGTCGACCAGCACGCCGTCGCAGTCGAAGATGACGAGCTCGAACGGCACCTCAGTGGTCGTCGAGCACGAAGCGCTCGGCGATCTGCGCCCGGTCGTACCCCGCGCCGAGGCAGGCCATCAGCTTCATGCGCGCGGCGGCAGAGGAGAGCCCGCCCGCCGCGATGATGCGGCCCTCGCGCAGGTCGCGCTCCGAGCCGGCGAACGCGTAGGTCCCGCGCAGGATGGCGCCGCGCTTGGGCCGCACGGTGGCCACCACCGGGACGCGCCGGTCCGCGCGCCGCAGGGCGTCGAGGAAGGGCGGGGGCAGGTGCCCCGCCCCGAGGGCGACGGCGACGATCCCGTGGACGCCCGCCTCGAGCGCGCAGTCGACGAGCAGCCCGTCCTCGCCGAGCGGGGCGGGCAGGATGGGCACCCGCGCGTCGAGGTGCTCCGTCGGGATGGCCGGCGCCCGCACGACCGTGCGGTCCAGCCGCAGGCGGCCCTCCTCGATCCGGCCCAGGGCGCCGAGCTTGGGCGAGGAGAACGCCGCGAGCGCGGTCGAGTCGGCCT
>CALMNS010000333.1 GCA_937871635.1 uncultured Solirubrobacter sp. | reverse complement strand
TCCCAGGGCTCCATGTCGATGTCGGAGATGGGGAGCTTCTTGGGCTCGAAGGCCCCGTGGCCGCCCGAGACGATCACGGTGCGCGACCGCAGCTCGCCGCGGTCGGTCTCCAGCACGATGATGCGCTCGCCGTCGACCTGCTCGTAGCGCAGCGCGCTGGCGGTCGTCTCGAGGTAGACGGGGACGTCGAACTGCTCGAGCGCCTGCTCGCGGAGCTGCGCGACGAGGTCCCGGGCCAGGACCCGCGGGAGGCCCGGCACGTCGAAGATCCACTTCTCCGGGTAGAGCGTCGTGAGCTGGCCGCCGATGTCGGGCAGGGAGTCGACGATCCGGGTGCTCGCCTGGCGCATCCCGGCCCAGAAGGCGGTCGAGAGCCCGACCGGCCCGGCGCCGATGATCGTGATGTCGCGGATCTCGCCCGCGTCGGTGCCGGTGTCCACCGCGGCGTCGATGGACGTGTGGCTCACGACGGGACCGCCACTGTCAGCGGGGTGCCGTCGAGCGCGTTGAGCGCCCGCTCGACCGAGGTCGAGACGCAGGTGAAGGTCGGCGTGTCGCGCTTGGTGTACGCGCTCGCCCGGGTGGTGCGCAGCCGCTGGACGAGGTCGAGGAAGTCCGAAGGCTCATCCGTCTCGAAGGCGACGACGAACTCCTGGTCGTCCAGGCCGAAGGAGTAGCTTGTGTTCAGGTCGATCTGGGGGTACTCGCGACCGACCGCGATGTGCTCCTGCATGACCTCCCAGCGCTCGGCCGGGTCCATCGCGTACCACTCCCGGGACTTCACGAACGGGTAGACGAAGAGGTACTTCGAGTGGGCCTCGTGGACCTGCAGGCGCGACTCGTCGGAGTACTCCGACGGCTTGGTCATGGCCAGGAAGGAGTACGGGACGTCGGCCCACTTCATCAGCCCGCTCTGGGCGAGCACGACGTGGAACTCGTGGATGCGCTCGAGGTTCGTGGCCTGGGAGAGGAGCATCAGGTCCGTGTCCCCGCGGGTGCCCACCGTCGAGAAGGCGCGCAGCAGCCGCTCGGAGGCGTAGTCCTCGCAGGCCGCGAGGAACTCGCGCTTGTGCTCGGCCCGCTCGTCGGCGTCCAGGCGGCGCCAGGCCGGGTCGAGCTTGAGGAAGGTGTACTTGACGAAGTGCCGCGTCGGCATACCGACGAGGATACGAGCGCGGGGCTCTGTCGACCGGACTAGCCGGTCAGCCGGGCGCAGAGGGCGTTGATGTCCGCGTCACGCGCCTCGATGAGGCGCTCGGCCTCGCGGCGGAGCTTGGCCAGGTTCTCCCGGCTGGCGTCGTCGAGGTCGTCGGAGGCGAGGTCGAGCGCGGTCTGCAGCCGGACGTAGCCGCCGTCGCGCAGGAGCGTCGAGAGCTGGAAGTCGACCGTGTCGGCCACCCCGTCGAACACCGCGTCGAGCAGGGGGCGCGCCCACTGCAGCTGCCCCCACCAGCGGGCCTTGGCGAGCGGGATCGGCCGGATCAGCGCGCCCGTGCCGAGCGAGGCGACCAGCTCCACCTCGGTGGCGGGGTCGCGCAGCACCTCGGCGTAGGCGCACATCGCCGGGTTGATGGCGAAGACGCCGCCGTCGATGAGCGGGTAGGCCGAGCCGTCGGGCGCCCGCACCTCGACGGGCTCGAAGTAGGTCGGCGCGGCCGAAGTGGCCCGGGCCGCCGCGGCCATCGTGAAGTCGTGGCCCCCGGGGTCCGTGCGGGCGCGCGAGGAGCGGAAGAAGAAGGGGGTGCGCTCCTGCAGGTCGTAGGCGGTGATGAAGACCTGGGTCAGCGCGTCGGAGAGTCGCACGTCGCCGAGGTAGCGCTCGAGCGCCGCGTCGAGCCCGTCGGCCTCGTAGCGCTCGTCGATGAACCCCTCGACGGAGAAGATCCGCTTGAGCAGCGAGCGCGAGAAGATCCGCGGCCCCTCCTCCTCGTAGAGCGCGCTGAGCTCGGCCGCTGTAAAGCGGGGCCGCGACGGGTCCTCGGCCGAGGGCGCCGTCAGCGCGCAGGCGAGGATGCCGCCCGTCGAGGTCCCCGCGACGAGGTCGAAGAGCTCGGCCACCCGCCGCCCGGTCCGTCGCTCGACCTCGGCCAGCACCACCGCGGGGATCAGGCCGCGGATCCCCCCGCCGTCGATCGAGAGGATCCGCATCGGCCGGCAGCCTACGCGGGCGCCCGGGCGAGCGCCGCACCGAGGCGGGCGGCCACGGATTCGGGCGCCTGGGTGAGCTGGCGCCAGGTGATGCGCATGGGACGCAGGCCGGCGGCGGTCAGCTGCGCGTCGCGGGCCCGGTCGCGCTCGAAGGCCTCCCGCGAGCCGTGGGTCGCCCAGCCGTCGACTTCCACGACCAGCCCGTGCTCGGGCCAGTAGGCGTCTCGTTCGTGGCCGAGGACCATCGCGTTGTGCTGGGCGCGCGGCAACTCCGCGCGGAGGACGACGGCGCGGAGGTGTCGCTCGGCGCCTTCCCGCGTGTAGCCGGGCGCGTCCTCGAGGAGGCGCCGGATCGCCGGGCTGCCGCGGCGGCCGGAGGTGGCCAGCGCCTCGAGCTCGGCGCGGCTCACGAGCCTGAGCGCCTGTGCCTCGCTCAGGGCGAGCTCCAGGCGGCCGAGCGGTCCAGCGACGCCGAGGTGGAGCAGGGTGCGCGCAGGGGTGGTCACGGGGATCCTGCGGTGCGTGATGAGCTCGAGGCGCCGCGTGTGCCGGAGCCTGACGCCGGCCGGGCCTTCGCGGTTCGGGCCGCACCGCAGCACCTCGACGGGGCCGGGCGGCTCGCTAAGCATTCGCCACGTCGCCGCTGGGAAGCCGGCGGCGAGCCCGGAGCCGGGGCCACACGCCAGGACGGCGGCCAGCCACGTCTGCTCGGAGGTGAGCGGTGCAAGGCTCGCCGTGTAGACGCCCGGGAACACGCGCCGTAGGCGGCCCGCCTCCAGACGGTGGCGGATGGCCTTGCCCGAGACGCCCTCCCCGAGCAACGCGCTCCGGGTGACCAGCCCCTGCTGGCGCGCCGCGATGCGGGCGATGACGGCCTCAGCGGGGGCCACGATCCGCTCCGTGCGCCGCGGCGGCGCCGACCCGGCGGATCAAGGCCCCTCCCGGGGCCATGATCCGCTTCCGGCGTGCCGGCCGATCGCGCGCGGCGGATGATGGCCCCTCCATGCCCGCGACGATGTCACCGGAGGCGCCGCACCGCCGCCCTTTGCGCACTCTTGTCACTCAAAGAGTGCACCCCCGTCACGGGGCGGCCCCGTTCGGTGAGGGGGCGAGCCCGCTCCGCGGCGCCCCGCCCGCGCCCCCTACGCCGCGGCCTCGAGCGCGGTCGCGGAGCCGTGCAGCCGGCCGACCAGGACCTGCAGCGCCTCGGAGTGCTCGTCGGCGGCCAGCCGGCCGTCGGCGAAGAAGGCGTCGTCGGCCAGCGGGATCGGCAGCTCGTCGTCGACGACCGTCGCGCCCATGGCGTTGAGCACCTTGCGCAGCTCGGCCTGGGCCCAGACGGCGCCGAAGAGTGGTCCAGTTGTAGCACCCAACCGGACTGGTGGTCCGGTCTAGACTGGAGGGGTGGACGAGCTCGCGCTCATCGACGCGCCCGCCGAGCGCGCCGACGTCCAGCGCAACCGCGAGCGGATCCTCGACGCGGCCGAGCGGCTGATCTCCTGCTCGGGCCTGGACTGCGTCTCGGTGGACCGGATCGCCGCCGAGGCGGGGGTCGGCAAGGGCACCGAGTTCCGCCGCTTCGGCGATCGCGTCGGCCTGATCCGGGCCCTGCTGTCCGACCGCGAGGCCGCCTTCCAGGAGCGGCTGATCCGCGGCGCGCCGCCCGTCGGGCTGGGGGCGCCCGCCGCCGAGCGGCTCCTGGCCTTCGGGCCGGCCTACCTCGCGTTCGTGGAGGAGAACGGGGAGTTCCTGGCCGCAGCCGAGGTCGGCTCGAGGCGCGACAACGCGCCGTACGTCTTCCTCCACACCCACGTGAACCACCTGCTGCGCGAGAGCTCGCCCGGCCTGGACGCCGACTACCTCGCCGACGCCCTGCTCGCCCCGCTGCGCGCCGACCTCGTGCTCTTCCAGCGGCGGGTGCGCGGGATCTCCCTCGAGCGCATCGCCGACGGGTGGCGGGCGCTCGCGGCCGGCCTCGTCGAGGCATCGTGATCGCCAAGCGCCTCGGCGCGATCGCGGTGGCGCTCGGGGTGGGTCTGCTCCTCCCGGGCGCCGCGCAGGCCTACGTCCTCTTCGTCGACTACGGGCGGGAGCGGCCGCTGCTGCTTCAGCGTGACGGCGCCACGCGACCCGAGCGGCGGCTCGCGTCGGGGGTCTCCGGCCCGACGATCGCGCCGGGCGGCGCGGCCCTCGCCTACACGCGGGGCGCCACCAGCACGGTGCTCACCCTGGCCGACGGCCGCGCGCGCCGCATCCGCAACCCGTCCGGGGGGGATCTGCAGCTCTCGGCCGACGGATCACGGGCTCTCCTCGAAGGCGTCGACCGGATCACCTTCGTCGGCGGCAGTCGGCGTCGATCGCTGGGAGAGGCCACGTTCACGGAGGCGTTCTCCCCGGACGGGCGCCGGGTGGCCGCCTTCGACGACGACGGCCTGCGCATCGTCGCGACGGATACCGGGGCCGTGTCGCGCGTGCGCGCGCCGGCCGATCAGACGTTCTTCGGCGTGGCCTGGACGGCAGCGGGGCTCGTGCTGGGGGTGGCCGGGGAGCCTCAGCGCGTCGAGGTGCTCGGCCTCGACGGGGTGCGCCGCCCCCTGGCCCGGGTGAACGCCGACACGTTCGACCTCGGCCCCGTGTCGCGCGACGGCCGCCTGGTCGTGCTCTCGCGCATCAGCGAGTCGCGCGAGGTGGCCGGCCTGGCGACGCTCGACGTCACCACGGGCGGCGTCCGCCGCCTGCGGATCCCAGCGCGCGGCACGCTCGAGCCGGTCGGCTTCTGCGAGGACGCCTCCTGCCTCTACCACCTCAACGGCAACCACCTCGAGCGCTTCGACCTCGTGACCGGCGCCAGCCGGCTCGTGCGGCGGGACGTGGTCTTCGCCGTCGCCGGCTAGCGGGCCGGTGCGGCTCGCCTACACCGTCTCGACGGCCTCCGCGCGGCTCTCCTCGTAGGCGTCGCTGCGCGGCTCCTCGCCCGGATCGAGCTCGGAGGCGTCGTCGTCGCCGAAGACGACCGTGCCGTCCTGGACGCGGTGCCCGGCGCGGCGGCGGGGGTCGGCGATGATGTCGTCGCCCGCCTTGGCCGGCGGCAGGAGGCGCCCCGACTTCATGCCGAAGTAGATCGCCTGCGGGTGGTGGGTGATGATCGCCAGGGTCGACTGCTCGGGCTCGACGGCGAACCCGCCGGAGAGCCGCATCCCGATCGCGGGGGCGTCGAGCAGGCGGTAGACCTTCTCGTGCTCTGACTGCTCGGGCACCGCGGGGTAGCCCCAGGAGTAGCGGCGGCCCTGGTCGGGGCCGATGCCGAGCTCGGTGCGCACCTTGGCGTGCAGCCACTCGGCCATCCCCTCGGCGACCTGGACGCCGAGTCCGTGCGTGTAGAGCTGCTCGGCGAACTCGCCCTCCTGCTCGAGGCGGGCCATGACCTCGGTCACCTGGTCGC
Organism: uncultured Solirubrobacter sp.; assembly: GCA_937871635.1. Lineage (GTDB taxonomy): Bacteria > Actinomycetota > Thermoleophilia > Solirubrobacterales > Solirubrobacteraceae > JACCYI01. The sequence continues at coordinate 8,581 of CALMNS010000333.1, read as the reverse complement.
CGACGGTGACCACCTGCAGCGCGACGACGTCGCGCACGCATGAGCGGGACGAGTCCAGCGGGCGGTAGAAGTCGGCCAGGCACAGCCGGTCGTGGCCGGGCTGGCGGGGCATCACGAAGCGCTCGAGCTCGCGCGCGTGGTCCTCGGGATCGAAGATCACGAGGTCGTTGCCCTCCGAGCCGCAGGGGAAGTAGCCGACCACCGCGCGCGGGCGCAGGTAGTCCTGCTCGGCCCACATGCGGGCCAGGCGGGGACGGAACTCCTCCTCGAGCAGCGCGCGCCAGGCGTCGCCCTTGACGCCGCGCCCGCCCCAGTGGAGCTTGAAGAGGACGTGCAGGTCGAGGTGCGGGAAGACCTCGTCGAGGTCGACCTCCACCTCCCGCCGGCCCCAGAACGGCGGCACCGGGACCGGGTTGTCCGTGGCCACCGGGGAGCGCACGGAGCTGTCGTCCGTGGGCAGCTCCTCGGGCTCGGGCCCCTTGGCGCGGAACTGGCGGGCCTCGGCGTGGACCTTGGCGACGATCTCCTCGCGGCGCTCGGGCTCGACGAGCTGGTCCATCACCCCGAGGCCCTCGAAGGCGTCCTTGCAGTAGAAGACGCCGGGCTCGTAGAGGTCGTCGGACTCCTTGCCGCCCGGGAAGGCGATGCGGCGGCCGAAGTTGCGGTTGATCGCCGCGCCGCCGATCAGGATCGGCACGTCGATGCCCTGCTCGTGGAACTCGGTGACCGCCAGCGGCATCTGCTTCGAGGTGGAGACGAGCAGCGCGCTGAGGCCCACCGCGGTGGCGTCGTGCTCCTTGACGGCGTCGGTGATCGTCCCGATCGGGACCTGCTTGCCGAGGTCGACGACCGTGTAGCCGTTGTTGGTGAGGATCGTGTTGACCAGCGACTTGCCGATGTCGTGGACGTCGCCGAACACGGTGGCGATCACCACGGTCCCCTTCGTGTAGCCCTCGACCTTGTCGAGGTAGAGCTCGAGGCGCGCCACCGCGCGCTTCATGACCTCGGCGCTCTGGAGCACGAAGGGGAGGATCAGCTCGCCGGCGCCGAACTTGTCGCCGACCTCCTTCATGGCCGGCAGGAGCACCGTGTTGAGGGTCGGGACCGCGCCGATCTTCTCGTTGCAGCGATCGATCCAGTCCTCGACGCCCTCGCGCCTGCGGCGCAGGATGTGGAAGTGCAGCGCCTCCTCGGGCTCCATGCCCTCGGTGGGGTTCGCCGCCTCGGCCTCGGCCTCGGGGCCCTTGGCCTCGAAGTGGGCGATGAAGCGCTCCAGCGCGTCCTCGCGGCGGTTCCAGACGAGGTCGTCGGCGAGCTCGCGTTCCTCGTTGGGGATCTCCCCGTACGGCGTGATGTGGTTCGGGTTGACCATCGCCAGGTCCAGCCCGGCCTCGACGCAGTGGTGCAGGAAGACGGAGTTCAGGACGGAGCGGGCGGCGAGCCCGATCCCGAAGGAGACGTTCGAGACTCCGAGCGAGGTCTTGACCTCGGGGAGGGCCTGCTTGAGCGCCCGGATGCCCTCGATGGTGGCGACCGCGGAGGGCTTCCACTCCTCGTCGCCGGTGGTCAGCGTGAAGGTCAACAGGTCGAAGATGAGCAGCTCGGGGTCCATCCCGTGCTCGCCGCAGACCATGTCGTGGATGCGCCGGGCGATCTCCACCTTGCGCTCGACCGTCTTGGCCATCCCCACCTCGTCGATGGTCAGCGCGATCAGCGCCGCGCCGTGGGCGAGGGCGATCGGGACGACCGAGTCGAGCTTGTCGCGGCCCGCCTCGAGGTTGACGGAGTTGACGATCGCCCGGCCCGGGATCTGGTCGAGCGCGGTGGCGATGACCTCCGGCTCGGTCGAGTCGACCTGGATGGGCGCGGGCTGGGAGAGCGAGACCTTCTTGGCCACGAGGCGCATCTGCTCGTCCTCGTCAGAGCGCTCGGTGAGGGCGACGCAGAGGTCGAGCACGTGGGCGCCGCCCTCCACCTGGTCCTCGGCGACCTGGACGAGCGCGTCGTAGTCGTCGGCGAGCAGGAGCTCCTTGGCCTTGCGCGAGCCCTGCGAGTTCACGCGCTCGCCGACGATGGTCGGGCGCGGCTCCTGGACGAGCGGGGCGGCGGCGATCATCGAGGAGACGTGGGCGGGGCGCGCCGCCGGGCGCGGCTTGACGGGCCGCTCGTCGCCGACCCGGGCGTGGATCGCGCGGATGTGGTCGGGCGTCGTGCCGCAGCAGCCCCCGACGATCCCGACGTCGTAGCGCTCGACGAACTCGAGCAGGGAGTCCGCCAGCGGGTCGGGCTCCTCGGGGAAGATCGTCTCGCCCTCGGGCCCCTGCAGCGGTAGCCCGGCGTTGGGGATGCAGTGCACCGGCACCGGCGAGAACTCCCCGAGGAAGCGGATCGCGTCGCGCATGTCCTCGGGGCCCGTCGAGCAGTTGAGCCCGATGACGTCGACCTTGAGCGCCTCGAGCGTGGCCAGCACGGCGGAGATGTCGGTGCCGAGGAGCATCTTGCCGCCGTTGGGCAGCAGGGAGACGGAGACCTGCAGCGGCAGGGCGCGGCCGGTGGCCTTGAACGCCTCGCGAGCGCCGAAGATCGCCGCCTTGACCTCGAGGATGTCCTGCGCGGTCTCGATGATGATGAGGTCCGAGCCGCCCTCGACCAGGCCGGTGGCCTGCTCGGCGAAGACGGCGACGAGCTCGCGGAAGCGGACGCCCCCGAGCGTCGGGTCGTCCGAGGCCGGGAGGTAGCCGGTGGGGCCGATCGACCCCGCCACGAAGCGGTCCGGGCCGGCGGCGGCACGGGCGATCTCCGCCGCCCGGCGGTTGATCTCGTGGGTGTGCTCGGAGAGCCCCCACTCCTCCAGCTTGAGGCGGCTGGCCTGGAAGGTGTCGGTCTCCACCACGTCAGCGCCGGCTGCGATCATCGACGCGTGCACGCCTTCGATGACGTCCGGGCGGTTGAGGACGAGCGCCTCGTGACAGCGCCCCGGCAGCCGGTAGTCCTCCTCGAGCGAGAGGTCGAACTGCTCCAGGGTGGCGCCCATCCCGCCGTCGAAGACGACGACGCGGGAGTGGATCGTCTCGAGGTAGTCGCGCATGTGCCACCGATCCTATCCAACCTTGACAAAGGTGTGGCAAGGTTGCCGCCGCCGGCGGACGAATGGACGGGCCGCGCGGCGCGGCGCTACGACATCCGGCCGGGTTGACGCACATCCGCTGCGGTACCCGGCCCCACCGGCCGATCACCGAGCGTATGCGCCCGCCGATCCTGCTCTCGCTCGCCGCCCTCCTGCTCCTCCCCGCGTCCGCCTCAGCGGCGACGCAGACGTTCGGCTCCGACCTGAGCCAGCCGGCCACCCTGGTCCAGGAGCACCAGGCCGACACCGCCTTCTGGTCCTCGAGCCTGAGCGGAACGGGCACGACCCTCGTGCCGGTCGACGGCCAGATCAAGGCGGTCCGGATCAAGGGGACGGCGCTGCGGCGCCCTGACAGCCGTCCCGCGGGGGCGCCGGGCGGCGAGACGATGTTCCACGTCCAGGCGCTCGACGGCCCTCGCTTCCGGATCACGAGCCAGGACTTCTTCCTGCCGACCACCGGCGATCCCCAGCAGGTCTCCACCTACGCCCCGGCGAACTTCTGCGTCCGGGCGGGCGAGCGGATCGCCTTCAACACCGTCGGGGGCTACGACGGCGTCGGCGCCCAGCCCGAGTCCATGGGCGGCGCCTACTCGCCGCTCAGCCCGTACCCGAACGGGACGCCGTTGCAGATCTTCGCGCGCTCGGCCGCGGCCACCACGCCGTTCTACGAGCAGGCCAACGGCACCGACAACGGCGAGACGATGGCACCGAGCGGGTCCGGGCCCCGCGAGCCCGGGCAGGGCTTCGTCACGACCGGCACCCTGGAGGGACAGGAGCTGCTGATGCAGATGACCGTCGCCACGGGCGACGACCGCTCCTACGAGTGCGGCGGCCCGAACACGTACCGGCCCGCCGACGCCGACCCGCCGGCAGGGACCCAGCCCCGGCCCGTCTTCCAGAAGGCGCGCATCCCCGAGCAGCGGCTTCGCTTCTCCTCGAAGTACAAGAGCGCGCTCTCCCTGATCTGCGCCGCCGGCCCGGGCCGCTGCCGGGGCCGGCTCACCGTGAGGGCCGGGAAGCCCTCGCGCGTCGTCGCCGCGGCGAGGTTCGATATCGCCGGCAAGTCGGCCGGCCGCCTGAGCCTGCGGATGACCCAGGCCGGGCGCAGCCTGTGGAACCGCTCGGGGCGCCGGCTCCCCGCGCGGATGACGGCCGTGACCGGCGCGGGCGGGCCCAACTACACCGACGGGCGGCGGGTGGTGGTGGGCAAGCGCGGGGCCTGACGCCTACTTGATGAACAGCACCTCCGAGTACTTGGGCAGCGGCCACAGGGCGTCGGTGACCAGGCGCTCGAGCTTGTCGCCCTCGGCCCGTAGGGCCTCCATGGCCGGGACCACCGTCTCCTGGACGTACTTCGCGGCGTCCAGGACGTCCTCGACCTCGGGGTGGTTGGCGTTGGCCGTCTCCATGTCCTCGAGCCGCTCGACGAAGACGTCGAGGGCGCTCGCGAGCTCGTCCTTGATGCGGGCGACGCCCGCCGAGTCGCCCGCCACGCCGAGCTGGACGAGGTAGTTGACCGCGGCCGGGGCGAGCATCGTGCGCCCGATCTCGGCCATCGTCTCCGCCTCGATGTTGAGGTTGGTCACGTACTGCTCGACGAACACCTCGTAGCGCGACTCGAGCTCGCGCTCGGAGAGCACGTCGTACTTCTCGAAGACCTCGACGGTCGACGGGGCGACGAGCCAGGGCAGGGCGTCGGGCGTCTGGCGGAGGTTGTGCAGGCCGCGGCGCTCGGCCTCGTCGTGCCACTCCTCGGAGTAGTTGTCCCCGCCGAAGACGACCTGCTTGTTGGCCGCGTAGGAGGTCTTGACGACGTCGAGCACGCCGGCGGCGAGCTCGTCGCCCGAGGCGCCCTCGAGCCGGCCGGCCAGCTCGTCGATCGCCTCGGCGACGATCGTGTTGAGCACGGTGTTGGGCAGCGACGGCGACATGGACGAGCCCAGCGCGCGGAACTCGAACTTGTTGCCGGTGAACGCGAACGGCGAGGTGCGGTTGCGGTCCCCGGAGTCCTTCGGCAGCCGCGGGAGGACCGAGGTGCCCAGCCCGAGGTAGGCCTGCGGGGTGGACTCCTCGCCCGTGCCCGACTCGATCGCCTCGAAGATCCGCTCGAGCTCGGAGCCGAGGAAGATCGAGATGATCGCCGGGGGCGCCTCGTTCGCGCCCAGGCGGTGGTCCTGCCCCGGGGAGGCGATCGACGCGCGCAGGAGCGCCTGGTGCTTGTTGACCGCCTGGATGACCGCGGCGCAGAAGAACAGGAAGACCAGGTTGTCGTGTGGGGTGTCGCCCGGCCCGAGCAGGTTGCCGCCCAGGTCGGTCGACATGGACCAGTTGTTGTGCTTGCCCGAGCCGTTGACGCCGGCGAACGGCTTCTCGTGCAGCAGGCAGACCAGGCCGTAGCGCCGCGCGACGTTCTGCAGGATCTGCATCGTGAGCTGCTGGTGGTCCGTGCCGACGTTCGAGTTCTCGAACACGGGGGCGATCTCGTACTGCGCGGGGGCGACCTCGTTGTGGCGGGTCTTGATCGGGACGCCGAGCTTGGCGAGCTCCTGCTCGACCTCGAGCATGTAGGCCAGCACCCGCTCGGGGATCGAGCCGAAGTAGTGGTCGTCGAGCTCGTGGCCCTTGGGCGGCTTGGCCCCGTAGAGCGTTCGCCCCGTGGTGACGAGGTCGGGGCGCTCGAAGTAGTACTGCTCGTCGATCAGGAAGTACTCCTGCTCGGCGCCGATCGTGGTGAACACGCGGCTCACGGGGGTGTCCGGGTCGAGGATCGAGAGCGCCTTGACCGCCGACTTCGAGAGCGCGTCCATCGAGCGCAGGAGCGGGATCTTGTGGTCGAGCGCCTCGCCCGTCCACGACGCGAAGGCGGTGGGGATGCAGAGCAGGGCGCCGTTCGGGTTCTCGAGGATGAAGGCCGGGGAGGTCGGGTCCCAGGCCGTGTAGCCCCGCGCCTCGAAGGTCGCGCGGATGCCGCCCGTGGGGAACGAGGAGGCGTCGGGCTCGCCCTGGATGAGCTCCTTGCCGGAGAACTCGGCGATCGCGTCGCCGTCGCCCGTCGGGCCATAGAAGGAGTCGTGCTTCTCCGCGGTCGAGCCGGTGAGGGGCTGGAACCAGTGCGTGTAGTGGGTCGCGCCCTGCTCCATCGCCCACTCGCGCATCGCCACGGCGACCGAGTCGGCGATCTCCGGGTCGAGCGCCTGGCCGGCGTCGAGGCCGGCCTGCAGGCGCCGGAAGACGGTCTTGGGCAGCCGCGCGCGCTGCACCTCCACGGAGAAGACGTTCGCCCCGAAGACCTGGTTGCCGGGCAGCGTGAGATCGGGGGCGCCGAGGGTGCCGCCGTTCGGGCTCCACTGGGCGGCGGTGACGTTCTGGGTTCGGGTACGTGCCATGGCGCGGAGCCTAGGCGGGACCGGGCGGCCCGACATCGACCATCGGGACAAGGCTGCCCGCCGATCTTTCGACACTCGGACAATGAAGGCGCGCGGGCCCGCGACCAGAGTCCCCCCGGATGCTCAGTCGACGAGGAGGACCCATGCGACGTTCACGTTTGGCCGGCGGAGCCCTTGGCGGGCTCGCCGCGGCGCTGGCGGCGCCGGCCGCGGCGATGGCGGACACGCTCGACGCCGCGGGGGCGGGCGTCCTGCCGCAGTCGGTGGCCATCAACTCGATGTGGGTGGTGGTCGCCGCGATCCTCGTGATCTTCATGCAGGCCGGCTTCGCCTTCCTGGAGATCGGGTTCTCCCGCGGCAAGAACGCGGGCACCGTGGTGGCGAAGATCCTCACCAACTTCTCGATCGCCGCGCTCATGTACTGGGCCGTCGGCTTCGCCTTCGCCTTCGGTGCAGGCGACATCATCGGCACGGACGGCTTCTTCTTGCGCGACTACGGCGATCCCCAGGAGGCCTTCGCGGTCATGGGCCTCTCCGACGCGACGATCGAGTCCAAGTGGCTCTTCCAGTTCTCCTTCTGCGCCGTCTCGCTGGCCATCGTGTGGGGCACGACGCTCGAGCGCATCAAGTTCGGCGTCTACATCATCTACGCCGTCGTCTTCGCCGGCGTCATCTACCCGATCGGCTCGCACTGGGTCTTCGGCGGGGGCTGGCTGCAGGCGAACCTCGGGATGCAGGACTTCGCCGGCTCGACGGCCGTCCACCTGATCGGCGCCACCGGGGCCCTGGCCGTCCTGCTCCACCTCGGGCCGCGGCGCGGCAAGTACGCCGCCGACGGCTCGCCGCGGGCGATCCCGGGTCACAACATGCCGCTCTTCGGGCTCGGCGTGCTGATCCTCCTCATCGGCTGGTTCGGCTTCAACCCCGGCTCGACGCTGGGCGCGCTCGACGGGCGCTTCCCGGAGATCGCCATGGTCACGCTGCTGGCCACGGGCGCCGGCGTGCTGGCCGCGATCGTGACCGCGGCGGCCAAGACCAAGGCGATCGACATCGGCATGGCCGGCAACGGCGCGATCGGCGCCCTGGTGGCCATCACGGCGCCCTCGGGCTACGTGGAGGTCTGGACCGCCCCCCTCATCGGCGGGGTCGCGGGGATCATCGTGCCGCTCTCGATCTACGCGATCGACAAGAAGCTCGACGACCCGGTGGGCGCCCTGTCGGCCCACGGCGTGGCGGGCGTCTGGGGCACGCTGTCGTGCGGCATCTTCACCTCGCCGCGCTTCGCCGAGTACAACGCGTTCGGCGATCCGGGGCTGATCTACAGCGGCTCCTTCGGGCAGCTCGGCACCCAGGCCCTCGGCGTCCTCGTCGTGTTCGCGTTCGTGTTCACCCTCTCCTACGTCACCTTCGGGATCATCAAGGCGACCTACGGCCTGCGGGTCAGCGAGGAGGAGGAGGAGGCCGGACTGGACATCGTCGAGCACGGCATGTACGGGTACCCGGAGCAGTTCATCCCGGCGCCCGAGCTCATCGGCTACGCGACCTCGCCAGGCTCGCGTGACATCCCGACCGGAGCCACGGCGCCGTCCAACCGGGAGGTCACCGCATGAAGAAGGTCGAGGCCTACATCCGCCACGAGTCGTTCGAGCCCATCCGCACCGAGCTGCTGACGCTGGGGTTCCCCTCGCTCACCATCTCGGAGGTCAAGGGGTCCGGCCGCCAGAAGGGCATCACCGAGCGCTACCGCGGGGCGGAGCTGACGAACTACCTCCGCCCCAAGGTCAAGCTCGAGTGCGTCGTCGCCACGCGCGACGTGCAGACGGTGGTCGACACCATCCTCAAGCACGCCCGGACGGGCTCGATCGGGGACGGCAAGGTGTTCGTCATGCCGGTCGAGGAGGCGTACCGGATCCGCACCGGCGAGTCGGGTGAGGAGACGCTGCAGGCGCACCCGGATCCGGCGGCGGCGCCCGCGTGAGATCGGTGGCGGCGGGGCCGCAGCCGCGTCCCGCCGCCACGCTCGTCGAGCGGCTGCGCTCGGTCCACCTGCGGATGGTCGACGCCGTCC
>CALMNS010000332.1 GCA_937871635.1 uncultured Solirubrobacter sp. | reverse complement strand
GAGGAAGAGCGCGAGCAGGCCCGTGCACAGCAGGAGCCACTCCGAGAGCGTGGTCTCGACCGCGACGCTCCCGGCCAGCGCGCGCAGGACGAAGCCGGCGGCGATGATCATGACGTCGAGGAAGAGCACGTGCTTGAGTCCGTTGGAGTAGCCGAGCTGCAGCCCGGCGAAGGCGGCGAGCACCGCCCCCGACTCCCAGTTGACGGCCAGGGCGATCCCGATGCCCGCCGCTCCGGCGAGGACGCTGGCGACCCGCGCCCCGGTGATCGACAGCTCGCCGCGCGGGATCGGCCGGCCCGCGGTGCGCGGGTTGAGGCGATCCGTCTCGGCGTCGGCGGCGTCGTTGAGCAGGTAGGTCGCCCCGCTGACCAGGCAGAACGCGAAGGTCACCGCCAGCGCGGCGACGACGGGCGCGGCCTCGAGCCACTTCCCCGAGAACAGCAGGCCCGCGAGCACGAAGGCGTTCTTCGTCCACTGCCTCGGGCGCATCGTCTCGAGGACGGCGAAGGCCGTGCCGCGGCGTGAAGGGGAGACCTCCCGCGGGCCGAGCCGGGAGGGCGCTCCGGACACCGCGCGAGGCTAGCGCAGGGAGCGGCGCGCGAGGTCGCCCAGCACGGCGGCGTACCGACCCAGGACGTCCTCGAGCCCGAGGGCCGCCACGACCGCCGCCCGGGAGCGCCGGTAGGCGCCGGGATCCTGCAGCACGGCCTCGAGCTCGTGCGCGAGCGAGCCGGGATCGCCGGGCGCGGCGAGGCGGCCCATGCCGGTCCGCCGGACGAGCTCGCGCACTCCCGGCAGCGCCGACGCGACCACCGGCGTGCCCTCGGCCATGGCCTCGGCCTGCACCATCCCGTACGCCTCGAGCGAGCTCACGCTCGGAAGGGCGAAGACGTCGAGCGAGCGGTAGAACGCGGCGACCTCGTCGTCGGCGAGCGGGCCCGGGAAGGTCGCCTGGACACCGCGTCGCGCGGCGAGCTCGCGCAGGCGCTCCCGCTCGCCTCCGCCCGCCACGCCGTCGGAGGCGCCGGCCAGCACGAGCTCCACCCGCCGGGGGAGGCGCGCGACCGCCTCGACGAGGACGTCGAGCCCCTTCTCGTGCGTGAGCCGCCCGAGGAAGCCGATCCGCTGAGGCTCCCCCGGCGTCCGGGTCCCCTGCCCCGTCTCGCTCGGCGGGCCGAGCTCGACCGGCGGCGGGATCGCGACCACCCGGTCGGCCAAGGGCGCCAGCACGCGCGAGTGACGGGCGTAGTCCTCAGAGAGCGCCAGGATCAGCGCGGCTCGCCGAAGGGCGATCCGGGTCGAGGCGTCGACCGCTGCGAGCACCACGCGACTGAGCGCCCCCGGGGGCACCTGCGGATCGCAGACGTGCAGGATGGCCAGCCGGGCGTGCGGCCGCACCGCGCGGGCCAGGGC
>CALMNS010000331.1 GCA_937871635.1 uncultured Solirubrobacter sp. | reverse complement strand
CGCCCGCACGGAGCTCGCCGCGGCCGGCGTCCGGCCCCGGCGCGACGTCTTCTCGGGCGTCGAATCGCTCACTCCGAGCGAGCGCCGGGTCGCTGACCTCGCCGCGGCCGGCGCCTCGAACCGGGACATCGCGCAGGCGCTCTACGTGACCCCGAAGACGGTCGAGGTCCATCTGACGAGCTCCTACCGCAAGCTCGGCGTGCTCTCGCGACGGGACCTCGCGCGCGCATTGGCGGCCTGAGCCGGCGATGCCCGCACCGCTTCGACCAGCGCACGCACGCTCGCGCGGATGGACGGTTCGGGGATCTGTGCGTAGCCGAGCAGGAGGGTCGGCGGCCCGGAGCCGGGCTCGATCCAGAAGTCACGCATGGTGGTGAGGTCGAGTCGGCGGCGGCGGGCTTCGTCGAGGATCGCCTGCTCGTCGTAGGTTCCGGGAAGCTCGACGGTGGCGTGCAGTCCGGCGGCGATGCCGCGCACGGTCGCTTCGGGGAGCGCCTCCTCCAGCGCCGCGACGAGCAGGTCGCGCCGGCGCCGGTACTGCGCACGCATCCGGCGCAGGTGGCGGTCCAGCTCACCACGCGCGAGGAAGCGCGCGAAGGCGTGCTGGTCGATGCGCGCCGTCCCGCAGTCGGCCAGGTCCTTCTCGTCGGTGACGGTGTCGAGCAGTCGCGGCGGTACCACGAGCCAGCCGAGTCGCAGCCCCGGCGCCAGCGTCTTGCTGGCCGAGCCGGCGTAGACGATCCGGTCCTGATCCAACCCCTGGAGGGCTCCGACCGCCACTCGGTCGTAGCGGTACTCGGCGTCGTAGTCGTCCTCGATCGCGAGCGCCTTGCTCGCGCGCAGCCACCCGAGGAGGTCCGCTCGTCGATCGCCGGCGAGGACCGCGCCCGTCGGGTGTTGATGGGCGGGGGTCAGGACCACCGCGTCGACGTCGGCCCGCGCAAGGTCGTCGATCCGCAGGCCGTCCTCGTCGACGGGGACCGGCACGACCTCCAGGCCGGCCCGGGTGGCGATGCGTCGCTGCTCCGGATGGCTCGGGTTCTCGAACGCGATCCGCCGCGCGCCGTGTGCGACCAGCGCGCGGCAGACGATCCCCTGGCCCTGCGAGTAGCCGCACGTGACGACGATCCGCGCCGGATCCGCGGCCACGCCGCGCACCCGGCCGAGGTACTCGGCCAGGACCGAACGCAGCGCCTCGACCCCGCGCGGATCGCCGTAGCCGAGATCGGCGTCCGTGATCGCCGTGAGCCCCTCGCGGACCGACCGCAGCCACGCCGTCCGCGGGAAGCTCGACACGTCGGGGGCGCGGGGACGGAAGTCGAAGCGTGGCACCGGCGCCGGTCCGGCCGGCTTGGCTGAGGCGGCGTCGCGGGTACCCGCGGCCTCGGAGACCCGCGGGCGGGCGCCCTGGCGGAGAACCAGGTAGCCCTCGGCGGCGAGCTGGGCGTACGCGTCCACGACGACGCTGCGCGAGAGGCCGAGCTGGCGCGCCAGGTCACGCGTCGACGGCACCCGCGCGCCGGCCTTCACCGCCCCCTGTCGAATCGCGCGCCGCAGCTCGTCCTCGATCTGCGCACCCAGCGGTCGGGGCACCTCCCGGCTGACCGAGAGCAACAGCTCTACGGGCTGACTGGTCTGGTCCAAGGCACGAAAAGTGGTCGTTGCACGTCGACCAGTCGACCGTACCATCGGGCCTATGCTGGCGCCGACACGACGAGTACGGGAACGGTCAGTGTCGGAGCACCTGATCCAGGCGAACGGCGTCGAGCTCTGCGCGGAGTCGTTCGGCGACCCGGGCGATGCACCGGTCCTCCTGATCATGGGCGCCGGCGCCTCGATGCTCTGGTGGGAGGAGGGCTTCTGCCGGTTGCTCGCCGAACGGGGGCGGTTCGTGATCCGCTACGACCACCGCGACACCGGCCGCTCGGTCACCTACGCGCCGGGGCGACCCGGCTATACCGGCGACGATCTCGTCGCCGACGCCGCTGGCGTGTTGGACGCGTACGAGATCCCCGCGGCGCACGTGGTCGGTGTCTCCGCCGGGGGCGCGATCTCGCAGCTGCTCGCGCTCGACTCCCCCGACCGCGTCCTCTCGCTCGTCCTGATCAGCACCTCATTCGCCGTGCCCACCGTTCGCGCCCTCCCCGCGCCGACCGAGGCGTTCGGGTGCTTCGTGGCGAACCTGGAGGTGGATTGGTCGGATCGCGAGTCGGTGATCGAGTACCTCGTCGCCTACTCACGCGTGCTGGCCGGCGGTCAGCGGCCGTTCGACGAACCTGCGGCTCGGGAGCTCGTGCGCCGCGACGTGGGGCGCGCCCGCAACGTCGCGGCGGCGCAGAACCACGACCGGCTCCGGGAGGAGCCCTCGTCGAAGGCCCTCTCCGCCATCGCCGTCCCGACCCTGGTCGTCCACGGCACGGCGGATCCGATGTTCCCGATCGCGCACGGGGAGGCGCTGGCGGACGAGATCCCGGGCGCCGCCCTGCTGCCGCTACGGCGAGCGGGTCACGGCGTCGAGCGGGCCGACTGGGACGTCGTCGCCGACGCGATCCTCGACCACACCGGCGCGAACGGACGGGCCGGGCGATGAAGTCCGGTCTGTTCGTTCCGCTCTTCGACGAGCTCGCCGATCCCGGCGTCGTCTCCCGCCTGGCCGCCGAGGCGGAAGCGGCGGGCTAGGACGGGTTCTTCGTCTGGGACCAGATCCGCTGGCGCGCACCGGTCACGGCGGTCGGCGACACCCAGGTGAGCCTCGCCGCGATCGCGGCGGTCACCGAGCGGATCCGCCTTGGGCCGATGGTGACGCCGCTCGCCCGCCGGCGACCCGTCAAGGTGGCCCGCGAGACGGCCGCCCTCGATCTGCTGAGCGGCGGTCGACTGAGCCTCGGCGTCGGTCTCGGCAGCGATCACTTCGCGAACGAGTACTCGATGACGGGCGAGGAGCTCGACGACCGGCGCCGCGCCCGGATGCTCGACGAAGCGCTCGAGATCCTCCAGGCGGCCTGGACGGGCGAGCCGGTGCACCACCGCGGCGCGCACTACACCGTCGACGGGATGCGCTTCCTGCCACGGCCGGTGCAGCATCCGGGCGTGCCCGTCTGGGTCGCGGGGTTCCCTGGACACAAGAAGCCGCTGCGCCGCGCCGTCCGCTACCAGGGCTTCTTCCCCGTGAACCTCGAGCACCCGGAGCAACTGGCCGAGGTCGTCACCGACCTCGCAACGCTGCGCCAGCAGGCAGGCCGAGACCCCGCTGAGCCCTACGACGTCGTCGTCGCCGTTCCGCCCGGGAGCGATCCGACGCCGTTCGCCGCGGCCGGCGCCACCTGGGGGCTCGTCGAGTTCCCCGCGGAGTCCGTATCGGTGGACCTGGTGCGCGGCGTGCTCCGCGACGGGCCTGCGCGAAGCCGATCTGCTTCGCGAGCCCGATGACCCTGCCATGAGCGCCTCCGACCGGGCCGTGGCCACCGCGAGGCGTCCGGCATGGGGTGCGGCAGCGGAGGGCTGGGCCGCTCACTGGGCTCCGTTCGGCGCACCCGCCCGAGGCGGTCGGGGGCGTCGAGCAGGCCACCCAGCTCGTCCGCGACGGACAGCGGATTCGCGTAAACGCAACGGACGGGTCCGTCGAGATGCTGTCCTGACGGCCGGGTCCCGCCGCCGGTGACGATCGTTTCAACGGCGGCGCCGCCGGTGGTCAGACGGCTCGGCCTAGCCGCCTGCCGAGCGAGAAGCTCAGCAGCGCGACGGGCGCTCGGTGCTGGGTGCACGACCGATGGCGCCGAGGTGCATCGCGGGATGGACGATCGTCGCGGTTCGGCGACCGGTTCGACTGGACCGGTCGGACCGTACTCGTTGCAAGACGCCGCCCCGTCCTCCCGCGCTCGTCGATCCGTCGGGGCCAAGCTGACGCGGACGTTCGTCAAGCACTACATCGAGATGGTGGTCGTCATGCTGGCGGGCATGGCGTTGCTGGCCGTGCCGGCGCGCCGGACCACGGACGCGCTGTGGTCGCAGGTCGACGGAAACGATCCAACGTTGATGCTGGCCCGGATGGGCGCCACCATGACGCTGCCGATGATCCCGTGGATGCGGTGGCGCGGTCACCGCTGGCAGCCGACGCTCGAGATGGCCGCCGCGATGGTCCTGCCCGCACTCGGCGTCATCGCCTTGTCGGAGACCCAGACGATCACGACGGTCTGGCTGCTGATGACGCTCGAGCACATCGTGATGCTCGCCGCGATGTTCGCCGTCATGATCGCCCGACCCGAGGAGTACTCGGGCACCCCGGCGCAGTCACCGACGGCGGCACCCCGCTGACTGGCCGCCGGGCACGTCCAACGGCGCGCTCGCGAACGGGCTCCTGGGTAGATGCTGCCTCGATCGCGGTCGGCCGCGGCACGGCGATCCGCACTCGGTTGTCAGTCCTCGCGAGGCGAGGCGATGTCGTGCTCAAGCTCGGCCTCGAGATCGCGGAACCATGCCGCCCGCCACGCGAAGTACTCCGCCCCCTCACGGGCGACGACGAAGCGATACCGGCCCGGCACGCGCTGGGCCAGCGGCAGGACCTCGGCTTGGAAGGCCCGGTCGATCTCCTCGGCGCGCATGCGGAGGCGACGGACCAAGGCGAGCGCGTCGTCGATGGGCAGCGCGTCGGCGAAGAAGAGCCGCAGCAGACCCTCATCGCGCTGCTCGAAGTCTGGGACCCGTGGACTGCGCAGCCAGCCGTCGAGCGCTGAGCGGCCCTTGTCCGTCAGGCGGTAGGTCCTGCGCGGGCGCGCGCCGCGCGGCTCGTCGGACCCGACGACGTACCCGCTCTCCTCGAGGGCGGCGAGCTCCGGGTACACCTGGGCAAGCGAGGCGGCCCAGAAGAAGCGGGTGCTGCGGTTGACGGCCCGCTTGATGGCGTAGCCCGTATCGATGCCGCTGTCGAGCATCCCGAGAATGAGGTACCAGCCGGGCTTCAGCCGCATGTTCCGCTCCGGCAGACTACGCCAACCGGTGCACCCGGACCCATCGGCCGACCTGATTGCGGGCAGGCACGGCGTCTGTTGGGATGCCTGGCATAGCCGATGGACGGAGCGCAGTGGCCACCGTCCTGCCGCGTCGCCGAGGCGCGCTGTGGTGCATCTGGTCCGCGCGATGATCTCGTGGACGTATGCCGGTCCGTAGGCGTCGCAAGGAGCAATGACAACAAGGGCACGAGCGAGCTTGCCGCCCACGTGTCCGGACCGAGAGGAGCTGGTTGAGAATGAGTAGCGTCGTCTGGGACATGAGCATGTCGCTCGACGGGTTCGTCGCCGCGACTGATCCGACGTACGATGAGCCGCTGGGAAGGGGCGGCGAGCGGCTGCACCAGTGGGCGTTCGCCGACGGTGATGAGCGCAACCGCGACGTCCTGGCTCGCGGCCTGGCGTCGCTCGGCGCGATCGTCACCGGACGCGTCACTTACGACCAGTCGGTTCGCTGGTGGGGGCCGGACGGGCCCACTGGACAGGCGAGGCTTCCGTTGTTCGTCGTGACGCATACCAAGCCCGACGACGTTCCCGCCGACAGCGTCTACACGTTCGTCACCGACGGCGTCGAGAGCGCCGTTGCGCAGGCCAAGGCGGCGGCGGGCGGCAGCTCGGTCGGTGTAATGGGCACCGTCGTCGCCAGGCAGCTCCTGGGCGCCGGGCTCATCGACCAGGTGTCCGTCCATATCGTCCCGGTCCTGTTCGGCGGCGGGACGCCGCTGTACGACCTCGCCGGCCAGCACGTCGAGCTGGAGCCGGTCGAGGTCACCGAGGTCGCGGGCGTGACGCATATGCGCCTGAACGTCAAGGGAGCCGAGGCTTCCTCTTCGATCTCGGCCACCGGCACAGGTGCCGCGGCATAGCCGCCGGACGCGAACGAAGCGGCGCGGCGAGCGTTCGAGGCCCCGAGCGCCGGAACGCGCCTCGATACGTGGTCCTCGGGAAGGAGATCCCACGTTGCCCAACCGAATCGCCCACGTCGCGCTCTTCGACACGTTCAACGACTCGGAGGTCGGTCTTCTGCTTGTCGATCTGCGCACCGGCCGCTTCACCGGCGAGCCCTTCGATGTCGTCGCCGTAGCGGAGGCACACGATCCCATCACGACGATGGGCGGCGTCCGGATGGTCCCCGACGCCGTCCTTGCGGAGCTGAACCCATCGGACAGCGACGTACTTGTCCTTGCCGGAGGCGACATGTGGGATGCCGGCGGGGGCGAGAACTTCGTCGAGGCGGCGAAGCGCTTCCTGAAGGCCAGAGTCCCCGTGGCCGCGATCTGCGGGGCAACGGCCGGCCTCGCCCGCGGCGGAAGCCTTGACGAGCGAAGCCACACAAGCGCCTCAGCCGAGTATCTCGCGATGACCGGCTATGCCGGCCAAGACCACTACGTCGACCAGCGGGCTGTCGTCGACGGCGATCTCATCACCGCCGGTCCGCAGTCTCCCGTCCACTTCGCGCGCGCGACCTTGGCGCGTCTCGGCCTGGCCTCCGAGCGCACGCTCGACGCCTACGAGCGCCTGTTCCACGACGCCGACACGAACGCCTTCCCCGTGCTCATGCAGGCGGGGACTGGCGAGTAATCGAGCGCAGGACGCCACCGGCGCCTCGCCCTGTCCCCGTTCCGCAAGCCGAACCCCTACCGGCAAGCGGTCGAGCTCGAGCGGTCGGCAGCTCGCGTTCGTATCCTGGCGCGCGGTCAGGCGTTGCTGCGGAGGACCTGAACGGCGTGCACGGTGGTGTACCCGCGCCACTCCAGTGCGGCAGCGGGCGAGTACGACGGAAAGTCGACGAGCCAGCCGCCGTCGGGCTGCTGCTGGGTCGCGAGTCGCTCCAGGTCGGCCGCGATCACGTCGTCGGAGAACAGTGCTCGGCTTGGCCTCCCGGGGTAAGGGGCGAAGTTCAACGGGTGCAGCGTCTCGTCCGCGCTGCCACCTTCGACGTGCATCGAACCGGTCGCGGGAAGCGATCGACCGAGCCGCTCGAGCAGCTCCCGGGCTTCCGGCCGCAGGTCGGCGACGGCATCGAGAAATCGCAGCGCGAACATCAGCTCGTAGGCGTGCGGCTCATCGATCCTGCGGACGGCGTCAAGGCAGTACTCGGTCGCCGCCGAGAGCCACGGGTGGACGGCGACATCCCGTTGGTGGCGCCCGACGAGGTGGGCGTTGGCCGCCACCTGAGCGGTCATCTGCAGCGACGACGTGCCCGGGTTTGCTCCCGACCAAAACGGCGCGCACCCCGCGGCGTCGGCGAGCGGCAGGGCCAGCGGCAAACCGCCGTCGGACAGCGTGTGCCGGTGCAACCAGTCGCACAGCTCGACGGCCCGCGGCGACGTGACCATGGGCGCGACCTCGGCGAGCACCTCCAGCGCGTGCATCGCCGCGACAGGCTGGCTGACGTGAGATCGCAGGTCGGGCTCCAGCCCCCACCCGTACCCCCCGTCGGGGTTGCGGTAGGCCTCCAACGCGGTCAGCACGAGCTCGTCGTCTTGCTCCTCGAGCAGCCGTTGCAGACGGCGCCGATCCAAGAGCCGCCCGTGCGCGGCCAGGAACGAGGTCGCGGCATGGACATCGATCCTCATATCGCCCATCCTCCAGCACACGTCGGCGACGGGGTCCCGACGCTGAGGTCGAGCATCCACCTCGGGCCCCGAGAGCCGATCCCGCTGTAGACCTCGTACGCGTCGATGAGGCCCTTCTCGGCGAGGGCGTAGGCGAACTCGCCGCTGCCGTGCACGAACAGGTCACCGTCGACCTCGTCCTTCAGCCTCGAGATCGAGTCCTCGAGGCGCCCCTCGAGTAGGCTCGCGTTCCACTCGAGATCCCCGGAAAGGGTGGTGGAGCCGACGTACTTCGGCATCGGGTTGACCATGTCCGCCCACTTGCCCGACTGGCTCGGCCAGTATCCGGCCAGCCCCTCGTAGGTCTTGCGGCCCAGCACCAGCCCGCTTGAGCTGGCCTGACGCTCGAACGAGTAGTCGCCGTGGTCGCCGTCCGCCTGTACCCACTCGCCGACCGGGTCGACGACGCCGTCGACGGTGGCCTGCGTGGTCGCGATCAGCTTTCCCATCTCCATGCTCCTTCGGTCACCGGAGCTCCCCTGAGCCCCCCACTCATGCGTCGAGCGGGAGAGCGCGGAATCGACATCGGCGTCCGGCCCAACCAAGGCCGACCGGCACAATGCGCCGGATGCCACTCAGGGATCGGCTCACGTGGGTCGGCGAGCGCGGGGGCGGACTGGAGGTGGCTTGGCCGTCGAGGGACAACGTCGATGCCCGACGCACGCGGCTGCGTGGAGGCGGCACGGCCGGGAATGCGGGTCAGGTGTGTCCGGCCGCGACCAGCGCCCGCGCCCGCGCCCGCTCAAGGTCCTCGGGCCGCCCCACCGTGAGCGCGCCCGTGATCATCCCCTCACGGAGGTACCACGTCGTGAACGATCCACCGGCCGGATCGCCCTCGACGCGCTCCTCGTCCCACGCCCCGGCCGTCCCGACGTACTCGAGCATCGCCCAGTCGCCGAGCTCCGCCCAGAAGTACGGGACGTCGGCGTGAGGCGTGGCGGCGCCGAGCATGTTCCGTGCGGCGGTGCGGCCCTGTGCGATCGCGTGCGCCTCGTGCTCGATGCGCACGGCCCGGCGGTGCAGCACGCTGTCGTACTCGCAGACGTCGCCCGCGGCGTAGACGCCGGGCGCGCCGGTCTCGAGCCGGGCGTCGCACCGGATCCCTCCGGATTCGCCGATCGCGAGGCCCGCCTTGGCCGCGAGCGTCGCGTCCGGGATCGCGCCGGCACCCACCACGACGACGTCCGCGGGCAGCCGCCTCCCCGAGAGCGTGACGACGGCCTGCACCCGACCCTCGCCCTCGAAGGCCTGCACGTCCTCGCTGCCCAGCACTTGCACGCCGTGGCGGACGAGCAGATCGGCGACGAAGCGGCCGACCGCGACCCCGAACGGCCGCTCGAGCGGCAGCTGCTCCTGCATGACGAGCGTGCAGCGCTTGCCGAGGGCGGTCAGCGAGGCGGCCACCTCCGTCCCGATGAACGAGCCGCCGACCACCACCACGTGCTCCGCGCCGGCGAGATCGGCCCGAAGCGACATCGCGTTCCCGGGCGCCCGGAGATAGTGGATGCCGTCGAGCGCCGCGCCCTCGAGCCGAAGCCGCCGCACCATCGCCCCCGTCGCGATAAGCGCCTTACCGAAGCGGATCTCCTCCTTGGTGGTGAGCTTCGCCGAGCGGGTCGCCACGTCGAGGCTCATGACGGGCGCGCGGGTCCTGAGCTCGACCCGCTGCTCCTCCCACCAGCCCGCCTCGCGCAGTGCCAGCGCCTCGCGCTCGCACCGGCCGGTCAGCAGCGCCTTGGTGATCGGGGGACGGTGGTAGGGAGGCTCGAGCTCGCGCGACGCGAGGAGCACCGAGCCCTCGAAGCCGTGCGCGCGGAGCTCCTCGGCGGCGGCGGCGGCGGCCACGCCGCCGCCGATCAGCAGGACGTCCACGGGTGATGCGCCGCTCATGATCGCCTAGCCGCCCGCGGCCAGACCGGCGCCGCCGCGGTAGAGCTCCACGAGCGCGTCGTCGGCCAGGAGGTCGGCCGCGTTGCCGCGCAGGACGGCCCGCCCCTGGTGCAGGACGAACGCCTCGTCGGCGAAGCGCAGGGCGCGTCGCACCTGCTGCTCGACGAGGACGATGGTGAGCCCGTCGGCCCGCAGATGCTCGAGGCGGCGGTAGACCTCGCCGATGATGCCGGGCGCCAGCCCAAGTGACGGCTCGTCGAGGAGCAGCACGCGCGGGCGAGCCGCCAGCGCCCGTCCCAGCGCGAGCATCTGCTGCTGGCCGCCAGACAGGGTGCCCGCCGCCGTCTCGCGCCGCTCGCCGAGCACGGGGAAGATCCCGTAGACCTCCTCGAGGAGGCCAGGCACCTCGTCGCGAGGCTGGTGGAAGGCGCCGAGCCTCAAGTTCTCCTCGATGGACATCGAGTTGAAGACGCGGTGCCCTTCCGGGACCAGGACGATCCCGGCCTGCACGCGCCGACCGAGGCCCCATCCGCTGATGTCCTCGCCGTCCAGGCGGACGCGGCCGGCGCCGGGCTGCGCCCCGGACAGGAGGCGCAGCAGCGTCGACTTACCGGCGCCGTTGACGCCGAGGACTGCGAGCACCCCTCGCTCCTGGACCGAAAACGAGAGCGGCTCGGTCAGACGCCCGCCGCCGCGGGAGGCCAGCCCGTCGACCTCGAGCAGGCTCACGCGTCCACCGGCTCGACGCCGAGGTAGGCCTCGCTGACCCGCTGGTCGTCGAAGAGCCGGTCGGGCTCGCTCTGGGCGATGACGTGCCCAAAGTCGAGGGCCACGGCGCGATCGGCCACGCCGAGGGCGAAGTCGAGGTTGTGGTCGATGACGAGCAGCGCGAGCCCGCGCTCGCGCAGCCGGCCGATCAGCGTCGCGAACCCGTTGCGCTCCACGTCGGTGATCCCCGCCGACGGCTCGTCGAGGAGCACCACGACCGGCGAGGAGGCCAGCGCACGCGCGAGCTCGAGGCGACGCTGGTCGAGCAGCGTCAACGACCCCGCGAGGCGGTCGGGATCGGCGTCGAGCTCCACGAGCGCCATCAGCGCCGCCACCGGCGGGACGGGCCGGCCAGCCGCGCTGGCCGCGAGCCGGCCGAGGGTGATGCTCTCACCCACGGTGAGGTCGGCGAAGGTGCGCACGGACTGGAAGGTGCGGCTGAGCCCGGCCCGCGTGCGCGCGTCGGCGCTGAGCCCGCCGATGCTCTCCCCCCGCAACCGGATGCTGCCGGTCTGCAGGCGGTGGCGACCGGCGAGGACGTCGACCAGCGTCGACTTCCCCGCGCCATTGGCGCCGATGAGCGCCACCACCTCGCCCTCGCGCAGCTCGAGGCCGACGCCGGCCAGCGCCTCGACCCCGCCGAACCGGTGGGCGACCCCCGCGACGGAGAGGACGGGCGTCTCGTTCGTCCCCCGCTCGAGCGGCGGGACCTCCCCCGGGTCCCCCGGGCCCGCGGTCGCCCGACGTCGGCGCAACCTCCGCGCCGGCCGGGTGGCGCGGAGGGCCAGCGACCGCGAGACGAGGCCCTCCGGCCGGAGGGCCATCACCAGGATGACCAGCGCGCCCAGGACGACGAACCGCCAGGAGGCGAGGAACCCGAGGTCCGCCGGCACCCAGGTGATGGCGTCGATCCGCCGCAGGAGCTCGAGCATCGCGGTGATGCCGGCCGCGCCGAGGATCGCGCCGGCGATGCTCGCCGCGCCGCCCAGCAGGGTGAACAGGGCGATCTGGAAGGAGAGGTTCAAGCCGAAGTCGGCCGGCGCGATGAAGAGGAGCGTCCGCGCAAACAGGCCACCGCCGACGGCGACCACGGCCGCCCCGGCGGTCACCGCGAGGGTCCGCACGAGGCTGGTGCGCACGCCCGCCGCAGCCGCGGCGTCCGGATCGGCGCGCGTCGCGCGGATGCGCAGGCCGAAGGTGGTGGCCATCGCGGCGGCGGCGAGCAGGACGACCGCCGCCGCCATGAGCCAGACTGCCCCGAGCCCCAGCGGCTCCATCCCCGAGTAGCCCTCGACGGCCCCCAGCGCGTCGACGTTGCCGATGGCCACGCGGATGACCTCGCCGATCGCGAGCGTGCCGGCGGCGAGGTAGATGCCCTCGAGGCGGGAGCTGACCGCCGCCACCGGAAGCGCGACGACGGCCGCGAGGGCGGCGCCGGCGACGCTCGAGGCCAGGATCGGCCAGCCCAGCTGCGCGTTGGTGACCGCCGTGGTATAGGCGCCGATGGCGAAGAAGCCGGCCTGTCCCAGGTTGAGCTGGCCGCTCGCGTACACGACGTACATGCCGGCCGCGGCAACGACGTTCGCCCCCAGCAGCGCCAGGAACGACTCGTTGGACAGGATCTCGATCATGCCCGGAGCCGGCCGAAGCGAGGCCCGAGGCCCTGGGGCCGCAGCACGAGCACGACGACGAGAAGGATCCACGGGATCGCCACCTGGAAGCCGGCGAGTCCCGCGTAGTCGCCCGTCGTCTCAGCGACCCCGAGGACGAGACCGGCGACCATGGCCCCCGGCAGGTTGCCGAACCCGCCGATCGCCATGATCGCGAGGCCCTTGATACCGATCTCGACGCCCGACACGGGCGAGACGCTCCCCGTCCGCAGCGCGAGCAGGTAGGACGCCACCCCGGCCAGAGCGCCGGCGATGAGCATGACGAGCACGGCCAGCCGGCGTTTGGAGAGCCCGAGCAGCGCGACCCCGTCCGGATCTTCAGCGAACGCCCGCATCGCCATGCCCCAGCGCGTGCGCCCCACGAACAGGAAGGTGGCGACCATCAGCACGAGCGCGAGCCCGAGCGAGACGACCTGGGCCGTCGACAGCAGGAGGCCGCCGACCTCGAAGTCCCCGCCGACCCTGAACGGCACCGGGATCGAAGTCGAGGACCCTCGCGACTGCAGCACGGTCCCCTGGATGACGAAGCCGAGACCGATCGTCGAGGTCGCCGCCGCGATCTCGTTCCGGTAGCCCAGCGGCCGAAACGAGACCTCCTCGGTCAGGAGGGACAGCGCGGCGCCGATCCCGACGGCGATCAGCCCAGCCAGCCACAGCGGGGTGCCGCTGCTCGACAGGAGCAGCGCACCGGCACCCGCGGCCATGAACACGTCGCCATGGGCCAGGGTCAACAGGCGCATGACGCCGAAGACCAGCGTGTAGCCGACGCCGAGCAGCGCGTAGTTGGCGCCGATGAGCAGACCGTTGACGAACGCCTGGTCCACGAGGACGGGTCGCTATTCGCCGGCGTTCTCGAGCTTGCCGGCGCGAACCACGTTGACGTACAGCGTCTTCTGCGCGTCGGTCTTCCCGCCGAAGGTCGTCATCCCCGCGACGCCGTCGAAGTCCTTCAGCGCGGTCAACCCGGTCCGGATGGCCTCGCGCGCCGCGTCCGGATCGCCGCCGGCCGCCTTGCCGTCGGCGATGACCTTGCCGAGCATCGTCACGGCGTCGTAGTAGTTCGCCGCCTCCGGGATGATCGTCTCCTCTCCTCGGTTCTTGCGGATCTGCTCGAGGTAGGCCTTGCCGTCCGCCTCCTGGGGCACGGCGGGGAAGATCGACGGCAGCGTCCAGTCGTCGATCGCCTCGCCGCCGCCGGCGAAGAAGGAGGCCGAGGCCTGGGACGGCGCCCCCAGCACGGGACGGTCCTCCCCCTGGCGGCCGAGCTCCTTGGCGATGAGCCCACCCTCGGTGGGCGCGGAGAGGACGATGAGCCCATCGACGTCGGCCTGGCGGATGCGCTCGACGAGGGTCGAGAAGTCGGTCTGCCCGCGCGTGAAGGTCAGGGGCTTGCCGGCGAGCCGCAGGCCCGTCTTCGCGCTGATGGCCGGGAGGATCTTGGTGGCCGCGGCGGTCGAGACCGGCTCCTGGGAGTCATAGACGACGACCGCGGACTTCACCTGGTTGGCCTCCTGCCACTTGGGCAGGGTGTTCGCGTAGAGCTCGCCGTTGGTTGCGGTGTTGATGAACGCCCAACCCGCCCCGCCCTCCGTGATGCCGTCCTTGTTCGCGGTGCCGGAGATGACGGGGACGCGGAGGCCCTTGGCCTGCTCGAAGACCACCTCGGCCTCCGGGGAGCTGAGCGGGCCGAGGACCGCCGCCGCGCCGTTGTCGCGCAACTGGCGGTAGGCGACCACCGCCTGGGCCGGCTCACCGCCGGAGTCGACCACCTCGAGCTCGAGCTCCGCGTCGCCCCGCCGGTTGACCTCCTCAACGGCCTGCTTCGTCGCCGCCTCGAGGTCCTTGCCCACGGAGACGAAGCGGCCGGAGACGTCCGTCACCAGGCCGATCTTGACGGCTTCGCCGCCGCCGCCCGACGAACCGCCCGTCGGCTCATCACCACCACACGCGGTCGCGCCGGCCACCGCGACCACGAGCCCCAGGACCCGCACCGACTTCCGCTTCATTGCTGCCTCCCCCGTCGCCCACCGTCAGCAGAATTCTGATCCCGTATACTAGTGCGGTGTTCTGCTCGATTACAAGGACGAGGTATTCCGGCTCACCGCGAGGAGGATGTCCCACCGTGTCCGACGCCGCCACCCCGGAGTCGCGCCTCGCCGCTAGCGGCCTCGTGCTCCCGACCTCGGTTCCCCCCGTCGGCAACTACGCGCGCGCGGCGCGCGTAGGGACGCTGCTGTTCGTCTCGGGGCACCTCCCCGACTCGGGGGCCGAGCCGATCCACCTCGGCCGGCTCGGACGCAACCTGACCACGTCGGAGGGATACGCCGCCGCCCGCCAGGCCGCCGTCAACATGCTCGCGACAATCCGCGCCGCGACAGGCTCGCTCGACCACGTGGACGCCGTGGTCAAGCTGCTCGGGATGGTCTGTTGCACCGAGGACTTCGCCGAGCAGCCGCAGGTGATCAACGGCGCCTCGGACCTGCTCCATGAGATCTTCGGCACCCCTGCTGTCCACGCCCGGTCGGCGGTCGGGATGATGGCTCTCCCGCGCGGCAACTGCGTCGAGATCGAGGCGATCCTCGAGCTCTCGGCCGAGGGCGCGGAGACAGCGCCCCGGGTGACCGCGGCGTCGCTAGGGTGAGCCGTATCGTGCCGGCGCCCCAATCGCGCGAGCCCCGCGGCCCCCGGGAGTCGCTCGCTGATCAGGCGTACACCGTCCTTCGGCGCGCCGTGCGCAACGGCGTCATTCAGCCCGACCGCTTCTATTCGGAGTCCGAGCTCGGGGAGCTGCTCGGCGTCTCCCGCACGCCGGTCCGCGAGGCGCTCAAGGCCCTCGAGCGCGACGGCGCGGTGGAGGCGGCACCGCATCGCGGGTACCGCCTGCGGACGATCGACGACGCGGAGATCGAGGAGCTCGTCGCGGTCCGACAGGCCCTCGAGCGCCTGGTCGTCGTCCGCCTGATCGAACGGATCGACGACGAGGGCATCGCCCGCCTCGAGGCGGTCCTCGCCGCACAGTCGCCGGACGACGTCCAGCACGAGATCTTCGCGATCGATGAGAGCTTCCACCTCGGCATGGCCGAGCTGGCCGGGCTGCCGCGGACCCGGACGATGCTCGCGGCCCTGCGCTCGGCGATGGCCATCGTCACCGCCGGGGCGAGCGTGAGCTACGAGCAGACCGAGGCGGTCGTCCGGCAGCACGCCGCGCTGCTCGAGGCGATCCGCGACCGGGACACCGAGCGGGCCACGGCGCTGCTCGAGACCCACATCGAGGGCGCCAGCCGCTCCCTGTTGCAGAGCAGCGCCAGCCGGCGGGCGACGCGCGAGTCGCTCCGGCTCTCACCCCTCACCTGACGGGCCCAACGGGCCCAGCAGGAGCTGCCCTGCGTCGACGACGATGCTCGTCCCGGTGATGGCACGGCCTTCGTCGGAGGCGAGCAGCACGTACGCCCCGGCGACGTCAGCCGCGGTGGCCGGCGACCCCAGCACGGTCGCCGGGCGAGCGGGCGCCCCGGAGCGCGTGTCGGGAGCCGGGAGCGCCGCCGCCTGCGCGAGGCCGGTCGCCACGTAGC
>CALMNS010000330.1 GCA_937871635.1 uncultured Solirubrobacter sp. | reverse complement strand
GTGCGGAACCGGGCCGGGAGCTCGGCGCCCGGCTCGAGCAGCTCGCCGAGCAGCGCCCGGGCCCGCGGGCCCTGGACCGCGATCATCGCGTAGTCCTCGAGGGCGTCGCGCAGGGTGACGTCGAAGCCGCCCGCGGCGGCCTGGCGCTCGAACCACGCGAGGTCCTTCGCGTGGTTGGCCGCGTTGGTGACGGTCAGGAAGGTGTCGCCGGCGAAGCGGTAGGTGAAGAGGTCGTCGAGGACGCCGCCGTCCTCGCGGGTCAGGACGGAGTACTGCGCGCCGCCCGCGGGCAGCCGGGCGACGTCGTTGGAGAGGATCCGCTGGAGGAAGGCCTCGGCGTCGGGCCCCGCGGTCTCGATCTCCCCCATGTGGCTGACGTCGAAGATCCCGACGGCCTCGCGCACCGCCCGGTGCTCCTCGCGGATGCTCCCGTACTGCACCGGCATCTGCCAGCCCGCGAAGTCCACGAGCCTGGCGCCGGCCGCCGCGTGGCGTCCGTGCAGCGGGGTGCGCTTCAGGGTGTGGGCGGAGGTCGCCAAGGCGGGTGCGACAGTAGCAACGGGGCCCGCCGGCCAGCCGGGCGTTCGGGCGCCTCGCGCAGGGCGTCCCTCAACCGCGCGCGACGACCGTCGCCCGCGCCGTCCGCGCCGCCCACTCCGCGCAGAACGCCTCGACCACCGCGGGGTCGAACTGGTGCCCCGAGCACCGGCGCAGCTCCTCGAGCGCCACCGCCGGCTCCTGCTCGCGCGAGTAGGGCCGGTCGGTGGTCATGGCGTCGAACGCGTCGGCCACCGCGACGATCCGCGAGCCGAGCGGGATCGCGGCCCCGGTCAGCTCGTCCGGGTATCCCGCCCCGTCCCAGCGCTCGTGGCTCGAGCGCACGAGCGAGGCCACGGCGGTCAGGGCCGGCGCGGCGGCGATGATCCGCTCGCCGATCACCGTGTGGCTGCGCATGAAGACCCACTCGTGGTCGTCGAGCGGGCCCGGCCGGGAGAGGATGTCGTCGGGGATGGCGACCTTCCCCACGTCGTGCAGCTCGGCGGCGTGGCGGACGTGCTGCACGTCGTCCACGCTCAGCCCGAGCCGGACGGCGACGGCCTCGGAGAGGTTCGCGACGTCGTCGGAGTGCGAGGAGAGCGCGGGGTTACGCTCGGCGAGGGCGCGCAGCAGGACGTCGCGGCTCTGCCGGGAGGCCGAGCTGCGGCCCGCGTGCTTCTGCGCGTACATGCGCTGGTCGGCGATGCGCAGCGCCTCGGAGGCGTCCTGCGCCTCGCGCGGCAGCAGGATGGAGCCGTAGGAGCAGCCGATCGAGAAGCCCTCGCCCTGCTCGGAGAGCGCGCGGCCCGCGCCGTCGACGAGCGCGGCGATCGTCTCCTCGCCCGGCTCGATGAGCGCGCAGAACTCGTCGCCGCCCATCCGGAAGGCCTCGCCGCGCCCGGAGAGGTAGGCCTGCAGCCGGTCGCCCAGGCGGATGAGGAGCGCGTCGCCGGCGGGATGGCCGAAGGTGTCGTTGTAGAGCTTGAACCCGTCGAGGTCGAAGAGGGCGAGGACGACCGGCTCGGCGTCGGAGGCGGTGGGGATCGACCGCTCGAGCCGCCGGGCGAGCGCCCGGCGGTTCGCCAGGCCGGTGAGCGGGTCGGTGAGCGCCTCGCCGCGCGAGGTGTGCAACATCCGCGTGTTGTCGCGGAAGGTCAGGATGAGCCGGGCCATGACGGCCACCAGGGCGAGGGCGGCGAGCGCGATGGTGACCAGGTTGAGCGCCGCGAAGCACCCGTAGATGAGCAGCCCGAGCCCGATCGACGCGAAGCAGAGCGGCAGCACGATCATCCGGATGCCCTCGCGGTCGCCCTCCGTGGCCGGCGGGGCCGCGGGCTGCCAGGCGGCCAGCGAGATGAGGAACAGCCCGATCCACCAGCCCGCGTCGAACCACGCGTCCGACTCGTAGGTGTCCGTGGCGATCTGGACGAGGTAGAAGGAGTCGCCCACCCAGAACAGGACGACGCCGGCGCCGAGCAGCGCCCAGGTCCGGTCGAGGCGCCAGCCCGTGGCGGCCAGGGCCCCGACCACGAAGCCCAGGAAGACCAGGTCGAAGGCGGGGTAGGCGACCGTGATGGCGACGCCGAGCGGATCGCCGGTGGCGGCCCCGAGCGTCGCGTCGAAGGCGATGGCGGCGCTCCCCGCCGCGACGGCGAGGCCCGCGGTGACCCCGTCGACGAGCAGCGTCGGCGGCACACCGCCGGCCCGGGCGCGCAGCAGCAGCACGAGCCCGGCGCTGACGAGCGGCGGCATGAGCAGGTACCCCGCGTCGGCCGGCGACGGGACGGGCACGGACTCGACCGTCCACAGCACCGTGGTGAAGTAGGACTCGCCGAGCGCCCAGGCGAGGATCCCGGCGCCGATCAGGGCCCACGCGCGCCGCTCCTCGCTGCGCCGCCGCGCGGCCAGGAGGCACAGGCCGCCGGCGGCGAGCAGGACGGCGTCATGGACGTAGCGGTCGAAGACCGGGCCCAGGTCCCGGCCCGGGAAGGCGACGTTGCGGGCCGCGGCGGCGAGCAGCCACGCCCCCAGCGCGAGGTAGGTCCACCGCACGGGCGCGGGCATAAGGCGCATTGGCGCCATGATCGGCGCGCCGGCACCCCGGCTTGAGCGGAGCGGAGCGGAGCGGCGCCGCGCCGAGCTAGCGCAGGAAGGGCGGGATGTCGATGTCGTCGTCGGAGATCTCGAGCGACGAACGCTGGCGGTCGTCCATGGTGACGTCGCGGTCGCGGCGGGTCGAGCGGGTCTCCTCGCGGGCGGAGCGGGGGCGCGCGCGCCCGTGGTCGAAGCCCGTGGCGATCAGGGTCACCCGGATGTCGTCGCCCAGGTTCTCGTCGATCACCGCCCCGAAGATGATGTTCGCGTTGGCGTCGGCCGCCGAGTGGATGATCTCCGCCGCCTCGTTGACCTCGAAGAGGCCGAGGTCGCGTCCGCCCGTGATGTTGAGCAGGATCCCGGTGGCGCCCTCTACGGACTCCTCGAGCAGCGGCGAGGAGATCGCCGCCTTGGCCGCCTCGGCCGCGCGCGACTCGCCCGACGCCGCCCCGATGCCCATCAGCGCCGAGCCCGCGTCGCGCATGATCGTGCGGACGTCGGCGAAGTCCAGGTTGATCAGGCCGGGGATGGTGATCAGGTCGGTGATGCCCTGGACGCCCTGGCGCAGGACGTTGTCGGCCTCCCGGAACGCGTCGAGGATCGACGTGCGCCGCTCCACCATGGCGAGCAGCTTCTCGTTCGGGATGACGATGAGCGTGTCGACGTTCTCGCGCAGGCGGTCGATGCCCTCCTGGGCCTGGCGCCCGCGCTGGGAGCCCTCGAACTCGAAGGGCCGGGTGACCACGCCGACGGTGAGCGCGCCGATCTCGTTCTTGGCGATCTCGGCGATGACGGGCGCCGCCCCGGTCCCCGTGCCGCCACCCTCGCCGGCGGTGACGAAGACCATGTCCGCGCCCTTGAGCGCCTCCTTGATCTCGTCGCGCGACTCCGCCGCGGCGCCCTGGCCGATCTGCGGGTTGGCGCCCGCCCCCAGCCCCTTGGTCAGGTCGTGCCCGATGTTGAGCTTGATGTCGGCGTCCGTCATCTGGAGCGCCTGCGAGTCGGTGTTGGCCGCCACGAACTCGACCCCGGACAGCCCGGCGTCGATCATGCGGCTCAGGGCGTTCGTCCCCCCGCCGCCGACGCCGACGACCTTGATGACTGCGAGATAGCTTCCAGCTTCCATGGGTTCTGTCCGGACCTCGAGAGAGAGTTGAGCGTTTCGCAACGCTGGCGCGGGACGCGGAGTACCCGCACCTTAGGGACTTCTCGCTCCAGGAGTCAACGGGAGCGGATGCCGCAAGCGGCCTTGCAGAACGCCGAAGTCTCGACCCGGAGTCGAGACAAGGCCGACGCTCAGGTCAGGGTAGAGGGTCGGCGGAAGCCGCGGGGTCCGGCGTCGATTCTGGCTCGGGCTCCACGGGACCGACCCCGCCGGCCGCCGTCCACTCCGGGACGCGGGCGTCGATGTACGTCGCGCCCTGGGCGCTCGAGGCGGCCAGCACGCGGGCGGCGGCGAGCCACTTCGCGCGCACCCGGGTGGCGGAGCCGAAGATCAGGTCGGGGCCGTCGCGCAGGTCGAGCGTGAGCCCGCGCGAGCCGGAGCTGATCCGCTCGACCCGGCCGCGCAGCGGCCCCGGGACGCCGGCGAGGACCGCCACGGC
>CALMNS010000329.1 GCA_937871635.1 uncultured Solirubrobacter sp. | reverse complement strand
GCCATGAAGCCGCGGGTGGCGCCCGAGAAGCGCCCGTCCGTGAGCAGGGCGACGTGCTCGCCCAGCCCCTCCCCCACCAGCGCGGCGGTGACCGCGAGCATCTCGCGCATGCCGGGGCCGCCGGCCGGGCCCTCGTTGCGGATGACCACCACGTCGCCGCGCTCGATCGCCCCGCGGGTGACGGCCGCCATCGCGTCCTCCTCGGACTCGAAGACCCGCGCGGGCCCCTCGTGGCGGACGCGCTCGTGGCCCGACAGCTTGACCACGCAGCCCTCCGGGGCGAGGTTGCCGCGCAGGATGGCCAGGCCGCCGGTCGGCTTGACGGGGTCGTCGACCGGCCGGACGACGGGCGGCGCCCCCTCCGGCTCGACGGCGGCGGCCGCGATCTCGCCGATCGTCTGGCCCGTGACGGTCTGCGCGTCCTCGTGCAGCTCCCCCATCTCCTGCAGCCGCTTGGCCACCACGGGCACGCCGCCGGCGGCGTAGAGGTCGACGGCCACGTAGCGCCCGCCGGGCTTGAGGTCGCAGACCAGGGGCGTCCGGGAGGCGATGCGGTCGAAGTCGTCCATCTCGAGGGGCACGCCCGCCTCGACGGCCAGGGCGAGGAGGTGCAGCACCGCGTTCGTCGAGCCACCGGAGGTCGCCACCGCGGCGATCGCGTTCTCCAGGCCGTCGCGGGTGACGATGTCGCTCGGGCGCTGGCCGCGGGCGAGGACGTCCATGACGAGCTCGCCGCACCGGTAGGCGACCTCGGCCTTGCTCGCGTGCTCGGCCGGGACCATGCTCGAGCCCATCGGGCTGAGCCCCAGCACCTCGAAGGCCATGGCCATCGTGTTGGCGGTGAACTGGCCGCCGCACGCGCCGGCGCCGGGCGACGCGGCGCGCTCGATCTCCGTCAGCTGCTCGCGGGTGATGCGGCCCGCGGCGTGGGCGCCGACCGCCTCGAAGACCTCCTGGATGGTGATGTCCTCGCCCTGATAGGTGCCCGGGGCGATCGAGCCGCCGTAGAGCAGCAGCCCGGGGACGTCGAGCCGGGCGAGGGCCATGGCCACGCCGGGGATCGTCTTGTCGCAGCCGGCCAGCCCGACCACCGCGTCGAACAGGTGGCCGCGGGTGACCAGCTCGATCGAGTCGGCGATGACCTCCCGGGAGACGAGGCTCGCGTGCATGCCGCTCGTCCCCATGGTGATCCCGTCCGAGATCGCCACCGTGTTGAACTCCATCGGCGTCCCGCCGGCCGCGCGCACGCCCTCCTTGACCTTGGCGGCCAGGGCCCGGAGGTGGAAGTTGCAGGGCATCGTCTCGATCCAGGTCGAGGCGACGCCGATGATCGGCTTGGCCATCGCCTCGTCGTCGAAGCCGATGCCGTGCAGGTAGGAGCGCGCCGCGGCCCGCTCGGGACCGTCGGTGAGCGCGCGCGAGTTGTGCTTCGGATCGAGCCGTCCGTTCGTGCTGCCGGGCATCGCGCGCAGCTTACGGAGCCGAGACGGTGCCGCCGGGGCCGGTCGAGCCACCGCGGCCGGGGCCATTGGGTCCACCCGGGCCGCCGGGACCACCGGTGGTGGGCTGGCGGCGCAGCTCGCGGGCGAGGCGCTCGCGCTCCCACTGGCTCAGGCGCCAGAGGTCCCGGGCGACCTGCCGGGGGTCGACCTGCCGCCCCGGGAGGTGCATGTTGGCCGCCGAGATCAGCCGGCCCTCGTCGGCCTGCAGCGCCATCCACTTGGCCAGCACGTCGTCGGAGTCCGGCAGACGGGCCGAGCCGTAGGGGCGCGTCTCGTCCGGGAACTCGACGCAGTACTCGTTGAGCAGCTGGCGGGTCTGCGGCAGGTAGGCCACGATCGGCTTGTGCGGGTAGATGACGTAGGCGTAGGGCACGCCTCCGAAGTCCTGCCCCGCCTCGGGACCGCCGGCCTGCCCGCCCCACACGCGCAGGAAGCCGAGGTCGCGGTACATCTCCCACTCCTCGTCGTTGACGCACGAGCGCAGAAGCTCGCGCGCCTTCTGCTCGGCGCGGCGCTCGCGGCCCGGGTCGTAGCCCGCGCCCCCCTCACC
>CALMNS010000328.1 GCA_937871635.1 uncultured Solirubrobacter sp. | reverse complement strand
GCCCGCGCCGGTCGCGCGGGCCGCTCCGGCCGGGCCCTCAGGCCGCCGGCGCGGGCACCGCGACGGTGGTCGAGACGGGCGTCGCGTTGGCGAAGAGGTCGAGCACGGGGCAGTGCTCGTCGACCGTGCGGGCCAGCTCCTCGTAGCGCTCGGGCGACTCGGGGCCCTTCGGCGTCACCTGCACGCGCACCTCCCCGAAGCCCGCGCGGACATCGTCGTCGAGGCCGAAGAAGCCGCGGAGGTCGAGGTCGGCCTCGACCTTGACCTCGACGTCGTCGAGCGCGATCCCGAGCTGCTCGGCCCAGAAGCGGTAGGTGATCGCCTGGCAGGAGGCGAGCGAGACGAGCGCGTAGTTGACGGGGCTCGCGCCGGCGTCCTCGCCGCCGAGGGCGGCGGGCTCGTCGACCGTGATCGAGTGGCGGCCGCTGCGGAGGGCGACCTCGGTCGGGCCGACGAGGTGGCCCTGGGCCTGGACGGTGGCCTGGGCGTTGGCCGGATCGGCGCCGACCGCCTCGGTGGTGGCGTCGATGACGGAGCGGATGGACACGGAGCTTCTCCTGACGGGAGGGTGACGGGCTCGGCAAAATAGCTCATTCCCGATCCTGATTGCAGAGTTTGGCGCTCGTGGCTACCGTGGAGGCATGGAGCCCGTCGCCGAGGACCGCGCCTGGGGCGCCCGGACCCGGGCGATCCACGCCGGTGGGCGACCCGATCCGACCACGGGCGCCCGTCAGGTCCCCATCTACCAGTCGACCTCCTTCGTCTTCGAGGACGTCCAGGACGCGGCCGACCTGTTCGCCCTGCAGAAGTACGGCAACGTCTACAGCCGCCTGGCCAACCCGACGGTGGCGGCGCTCGAGGAGCGGGTCGCGAGCCTCGAGGGCGGGATCGGGGCGGTGGCCACAGCGAGCGGGCAGGCGGCGGCGCACCTGCTGCTCACGAGCCTCGCCTCGGCCGGCGACCACGTCGTCGCCAGCGCCGAGCTCTACGGCGGCACCTACGTCCTGCTCCACGTCACCCTGCGCCGGCTCGGGATCGAGACGACCTTCGTCGCCGCCGACGACCCGCAGGCGTTCGCCGACGCCATCCAACCCGGCCGGACGAAGGTCCTCTACACGGAGACGATCTCGAACCCCGCCGGGACGGTCGCGGACCTCAGCGCGCTGAGCGACGTCGCCCACGCGGCCGGCATCCCGCTCGCCGTCGACGCCACGCTCTCCACCCCGCACCTCTGCCGCCCGCTCGAGCACGGCGCCGACATGGTCGTCCACTCGGCGACGAAGTTCCTCGGCGGCCACGGGACGAGCCTCGGCGGCGTGGTGGTCGACTCGGGAGCGTTCCCGTGGGACAACGGCAACTTCCCGGTGATGACCGAGCCGGTGGCCACCTACGGCGACCTGCGCTTCTGGGACAACTTCGGCGAGTACGGCTTCTGCACCAAGCTGCGCGTCGAGGGGCTGCGGACGATCGGCGGCGTCCTCTCGCCGTTCAACGCGTTCCTGCTGCTGCACGGGATGGAGACCCTCTCGCTGCGGATGGACCAGCACGTCGCCAACGCCCTCCGGGTGGCGGAGGCGCTGCGCGACGACGAGCGGGTGAGCTGGGTCCGCTACGCCGGGCTGCCCGGCGACCCGTCCCACGCGCTCGCCCGGCGCTACCTGCCGCAGGGAAGCGGCGCGATCCTCTCCTTCGGGCTGCGCGGCGGCCGCGACGCGGGGACGGCGTTCATCGAGGGCGTCGAGCTCGCCTCGCACCTCGCCAACGTCGGCGACACGCGGACGCTGGTCATCCACCCGGCCTCGACCACCCACCGCCAGCTCTCCGAGGAGGCGCTCGCGGCGGCCGGGGTGGGCCCGGACCTCGTGCGCGTGAGCGTGGGGATCGAGGACGTCGAGGACATCCTGTACGACCTCGACCAGGGTCTGGCCGCCGCCGAGCGGGCGGCCCGCAGCGAGGCGCAGGCGTGAGCGATTGGACGCCGCCCACCGCCACCGAGCGGCGCGACCTGCTGCGCCGCTCGCGCACCGTGGCCGTGGTCGGCGCGTCGTCGAACCCGGCGCGCGCGGCGTACTTCGTCCTCTCCTACCTGCGCTCCTCGAGCACCGACTTCGAGGTCTGGCCCGTCAACCCCAAGGGCGGGGAGATCCTCGGACTCCCCGTCTTCGCCTCGCTCGCCGACCTCCCGGCGCCGCCCGACGTCGTCGACGTCTTCCGCCGGCCGGCCGACCTGCCCGAGGTGGCCGAGGAGGCGGTCGCCGCCGGCGCGGGGGCCTTCTGGGCGCAGCTCGGCCTGCACTCCGACGAGGCGGTCGACATCGCCCACGGCGCCGGGCTCGACGTGGTCACCAACCGCTGCCTGAAGATCGAGCACGCGCGCTTCAACGGCGGGCTCCACCTCGCCGGGTTCGACACGGGCGTCATCTCCTCGAAGAAGACGCGGGGCTGAGCGCCCGCTCATTGCGGCCGGGCGGCGCCCCGGCCGATGACCGGAGGGTGAGCCGCACGGCGCGCATGGGGGTCGCGGCGGCCATCGTCGCCGGGAGCCTCCTCCTCGGGGTCCTGGCCACGCGCCCGCCCGCGGCCACGGGGCGCCCCGGGC
>CALMNS010000327.1 GCA_937871635.1 uncultured Solirubrobacter sp. | reverse complement strand
GGGCGAGCTTCCTCGCCCCGCTGGTCTACGCCGTCGCGGCCAGGACCGCGCCGGCCGGGCGGGCGGCGGTGCACGACCTGCAGGCCCGCTACGGCCGCACGTACCTCTCCTTCGGGCTCCTGGTCGTCGTGCTGGCGGGGGCCTACCTGGCCACGGACCGCGACCTGTGGGCCGAGCCGTGGGTCTCCGGCCCGCTGCTCATCGCGATCGTCATCGGCGGGATCGGCGGCGGGTACCTCGGCCCGCGCGAGCGGCGGCTCGTCGAGCTCGCCGAGCGCGACGACGGCGAGTACCGCCGGGTGGTCGGCCAGGCGCGGGCGGCCAGCCTGGCGGTGAGCGGGCTCGTGCTCGTGGCCATCTTCGTGATGGTCACCAAGCCCGGCGCCTAGAGCACGCGCCCCACGCGCCGCAGGAGCCGGGAGACCATGTCGGCCGGAGGTTCACCCTGCCTTCAGGAACCCTGCGGGAACCTCTGGCTCCGTCAATCATCCAATCATGGAGGAGCTCTGAGCGTTCATCGCGACAGCCGCACCGAGATCCCTTCCACCGCCGAGCCGCTCACCGATGAGCAGCTCGCCGAGGCCGCCGGCGCCGGGTTCGGTGAAGACGTCGCGCAGGGTTTCGCGAGCACGGTGGTCGATCCGGTCGGTACGTTCGCCGGGATCCTCACGGCGCGCCCCGACCAGACCTCGGAGGACAAGCACGACGCGCTGCACGGCAGTTAGCCCGGCGACTCCCTCCGGCAGCCGGCCCCGCCGGCCGGGACGCGTCCTCGGTCGCGGCGTGTCCCGGTCGGAGCCCGCGGTCGAGCGCCTCCCGCGGCCTCGATGACGGCGCCGGGAAAGGAGACGGGCCTCCCCGCTCCCTAGACTCCCGCGCCCCATGCGCCGCAAGAGCCCGGAGACCTACGAGGAGAAGCTCGCCCAGCTGTCGGAGCTGCGCGAGGCCGCGCTGCACTCCGCCAGCGAGTCGGCGGTCGACAAGCAGCACGCGAAGGGCAAGTACACCGCCCGCGAGCGGATCGCGAAGCTGCTCGACCCGGGGTCCTTCCAGGAGCTCGACACCTTCGTCCGCCACCGCACGACGGACTTCGAGATGCAGAAGAACCGGCCGTGGGGCGACGCGGTGGTCACCGGGCACGGGACGATCGACGGCCGCAAGGTCTGCGTCTTCTCCCAGGACTTCACGGTCTTCGGCGGCTCGCTGGGCGAGGTGATGGCCGAGAAGATGTGCAAGGTCATGGACCTGGCGGCCAAGATCGGCTGCCCCGTGATCGGGATCAACGACTCGGGCGGGGCGCGGATCCAGGAGGGCGTCGTCTCCCTCGGCGCCTACGGCGACGTGTTCGTCCGCAACGTCAAGTGCTCCGGCGTGATCCCGCAGATCTCGCTGGTCATGGGGCCGTGCGCGGGCGGCGCGGTCTACTCGCCGGCCATCACCGACTTCATCTTCATGGTGAAGGAGACGTCGCACATGTTCATCACCGGCCCCGACGTCATCAGGACGGTGACCGGCGAGGAGGTCGGCTTCGAGGAGCTCGGCGGCGCGATGAGCCACAACTCGAAGTCCGGCGTGGCGCACTTCGCCTCCGACGACGAGGACCAGTGCCTCGAGGACACGCGCTACCTGTTCTCCTTCCTGCCGCAGAACAACCTCGAGCTGCCGCCGCGCGTCGCCCCCTCCGACGACCCCCTGCGGATGGACCCCGAGCTCGACACCGCGGTCCCCGACAACCCGACCAAGCCGTACGACATGCGCACCGTCGTGCGCCACGTCGTCGACGACGGCGAGTTCTTCGAGGTCCACGAGCACCACGCCAAGAACATCGTCTGCGGCTTCAGCCGCCTCAACGGCTACGCCGTCGGGGTGGTCGGCAACCAGCCCGCGCACATGGCCGGCGTGCTCGACATCGAGGCGAGCGCCAAGGCCGCCCGGTTCGTGCGGACCTGCGACGCGTTCAACGTCCCGATCCTCACCTTCACCGACGTGCCCGGCTTCCTGCCCGGGACCGCGCAGGAGTGGAACGGGATCATCCGCCACGGCGCCAAGCTCCTGTACGCCTTCGCCGAGGCGACCGTGCCGAAGATCACCGTGGTCACCCGCAAGGCCTACGGCGGCGCCTACGACGTCATGGCCTCCAAGCACCTGCTGGCGGACTTCAACTTCGCCTGGCCGACCGCCGAGGTCGCCGTCATGGGCCCCGAGGGCGCGGTGAACATCATCTACCGCCGCGACATCGCCAGCTCGCCGACGCCCGACGAGCGCCGCACGAAGCTCATGGACGACTACCGGGCCCGCTTCGCCAACCCGTACTCCGCGGCCGAGCGGGGCTACATCGACGACGTCATCGTCCCCCACGAGACGCGGCCCAAGGTCATCAACGCGCTCGAGACCTTGCTCACCAAGCGCGAGCCGGGCCCGAAGCGCAAGCACGGCAACATCCCGCTGTAGCCGCGCGTCGCGAGTTGGCGAACGTCAACGGCGCTGGGTAGGGCGGTGGGCGGGGCCGCTCTACAACAAGAGTGCGGAGTGAGTGGCCTCGGGGGCGGGACGAGGTGACACTCGCGGCGTGGCCGGACGCGAGTGGGGAATCGACCGCGCTGAGCGCGGGTCAGGCCCCACTCGGGGCGCCGAGGCTCGCGAGTGGGGGATCGACGGCCGGCTCACGCGCCTCCTCCTCGCCGCCGGACCGCGCACGCGGGAGGAGCTCCTCGATGCGGGGTTCACCGCGGACATCGTCGACCGGCCGGCATGACCGTTCACCGCGCAACCCTGACCCGGCGCGAGGTCCGCCGCCACGGCCGCCTCCTCCTCCGCATCGGCCGCTGGGAGGCCGACTTCCGGTGGCCGGAGTACCGCGTGGTGATCGAAGTGGACGGCTACGGGGGCGATCGCCGCGCTCGCGGTGCTCCTTCACCGCTGACGGTCGTACTCGATGTCGGCGGCCACGCGATCGGCGATCTCGCGGCCGGCCTCGCGCTCGACGAGGTGGAGCGCGAGGTCGAGCCCCGAGGTGACGCCCCCGGCGGTGAGGACGTCGCCGTCGTCGACGACGCGCCCGCCGATCACCTCGGCGCCCATGGCGGCGAGGTCGGCGAGGTTCTCGTGATGGGTGGTCGCCCGGCGGCCGCGCAGGAGGCCGGCCGAGCCGGCGATCAGCGCGCCGGTGCAGACCGTCGCGAGGGCGATCCCGCTCCCGTGCCATTCGGCGAGCCGGGCGGGGAGGACGCCGCGCTCGACCTCGGTGCGGGCGCCGAGGGGAACGCGCGTGTTCCAGCCGCCGCCCGGGACCAGGTAGAGGTCCGGCCGGCGGTGGCCCGCGGCGTGGTCGGGCAGGATCCGCAGCCCGTGGGCGGCGGTGACCGGCTCGTCGTCGTCGACGCCGGCGAGCGCGACGGAGATGGGGGCCCCGAGGTCCCGGGCGGAGGCGAGGACCTCGAAGGGCCCGACCGCGTCGAGCTCGTCGAAGCCAGCGAAGAGCAGCACGTCGATGTCCATGGCTCGCAGCCTCGCGCTTGACCGGCCCGTCCACCAGTGGCAGGATCGCCGCTTGTCCTCCGGATCCCGCCATGTCGTCGGCGTGCTGGCCCTGCCGGAGGTCGTCGCCTTCGACCTCGCGATCCCCGCCCAGGTCTTCGGCAACCCGGCCGAGCGCGACCGCTACGCGCTGCGGGTGTGCGCCGTGGCCGCCGGTCCTGTCCCCACCACCACCGGATTCGACCTCGTCGCACCACACGGGCTCGAGGCGCTCGACGGCGCACGTACGGTGATCGTCCCGGGCTTCGAGCCCGCCGGCGCGCCCGCCGTCGAACCCCGCGCCCTCGCCGCCCTCCGGCGCGCCCACGGGCGGGGCGCCCGCGTCGTCTCGATCTGCACGGGCGCCTTCGCGCTCGCGCAGGCCGGCCTGCTCGACGG
>CALMNS010000326.1 GCA_937871635.1 uncultured Solirubrobacter sp. | reverse complement strand
GGTGGGCAGCGGCCGCAGCGAGGTCGCCCGCCTCATCTTCGGCGCCGACCCGCTCGACGCGGGCGAGGTCGCACTCGAGGGCCGGGCCGTGCGCGTGCGCGGCCCGGGCCACGCGGCACGGCTGGGGATCGCGCTCGTGCCCGAGAGCCGCAAGGAGCAGGGACTGCTGATGATCCGGTCGGTTCGCGAGAACGTGACGTTGGCCACCCTGCCGCGGTACGCGACGGCCGGAGTCGTCCGCCGGGAC
Source organism: uncultured Solirubrobacter sp. (assembly GCA_937871635.1). Lineage (GTDB taxonomy): Bacteria > Actinomycetota > Thermoleophilia > Solirubrobacterales > Solirubrobacteraceae > JACCYI01. The sequence goes on along the minus strand of CALMNS010000326.1, from coordinate 5,314 downwards.
CGCGAGCGTGCGCGGGCCGAGGAACTCACCCGCCGGCTCGACGTCCGGGCGCCCAGCACGAAGGCCCGCGTGGGGAGCCTGTCGGGTGGCAACCAGCAGAAGGTCCTCTTCGCCAAGTGGCTCGCGGCCGAGCCCAAGCTCCTGATCGCCGACGAGCCGACCCGCGGCATCGACGTCGCCGCCAAGCAGCAGATCCACGCCCTTATCGCCGACCTGGCCGAGGCCGGGATGGCCGTCCTGCTCATCTCGTCGGAGATCGAGGAGGTGCTCGGCCTGGCGCACCGGGTGCTCGTGATGCGCCGCGGGCGCGTCGTCGACGAGCTCGCGGGTGCGGTCGCCACCCAGGAGACCGTCATGCGCGCGGCGTTCGCCGCGTCGCCGACCGAAGGAGTTCCGAAGCCGTGAGCAGCGAAGCGGTGGCCGCCCCCGGGGCGGCCGACAGCGAGCGGCGCCAGCGCCGCTTCGAGGTGCGCGACCTCGGGATCCTGCTGGCGTTCGTGGCGCTCTTCGTGGCCTTGAGCGTCGCCACGGACACGTTCCTGACCCAGCGCAACCTGCTCAACATCCTCGACCAGTCCGCGCCGCTCGGCATCATCGCCTGCGCCATCACCATCTGCATCGTCGCGGGGATCTTCGACGTCTCGACGGGTGCCATCTTCGCCGTGTCGGCGGTCGTCGCCGCCAAGGTCGCCAACTCGACCGATCCCTACCTGGGGCTGGTGGCCGGGGTCCTCGCCGGCCTGGGCCTGGGCATCCTCAACGGCGTTCTGGTCCACTACACCCGGATCAACTCCTTCATCGGGACGCTGGCGACGAGCATCGTCTACCGGGGCATCGCGATCCTCGTGACGGGCGGGATGATCGTCACGGTGACGGACGAGGCGTTCTCCAAGCTCGGGACCCAGGAGCTCGTGGAGGCGAAGTACTCCGTCTACGTCTTCGTCGCGTTCTTCGCCTTCACCGCCTTCCTGCTGGCGCGCACGACCTTCGGGCGCTACGTCTACGCGGTCGGGGGCAACCCGGAGGCCGCTCGCCTGTCGGGGATCCGGGTCGGCCTCGTGCTCGGCGCCTGCTACGCGCTCTCCGGCCTGGCGGCGGGCATCGCCGGCGTCCTGGCGGCGTCGCGGACCTCCTCCGCCCAAGCCGACCTGGGGATGGGGCTCGAGCTCGCCGCGATCGCCGCGGCGGTCGTGGGCGGCACGAGCATCCTCGGCGGGGAGGGTGCGGTGTGGCGCGGCGTCCTCGGCGTCCTCACCCTGGCCATCATCGGCAACGGCTTCGACCTGCTCTCGGTGAACACGACCTACCAGCAGCTCGTCCAGGGGGTTCTCATCCTCCTGGCGGTCGCCGTCGACCAGCTCGTCCGCCGCCGGTGAGGAGATCGCGCGTGAGCAGCTCAAGCGCAGCCAACCGGGTCGCCACCGACGTCGGGGGCACCTTCACCGACCTGGTGCACCTCAGGACGGACCCGGCGACGGGGCGCCAGGAGATCGTGACCGCCAAGAGCGACACGACCCCGCCGGACTTCGAGCGCGGCGTGCTGGAAGTGATCGCGAGGTCCGGCGTCGCGACGGCGGACATCGGCTTCCTCGTCCACGGCACCACCGTGGTGATCAACGCGCTCACGGAGCGCAAGGGCGTCACCACGGGCTTGATCACGACGGAGGGCTTCCGCGACTCCCTGGAGATCGCTCGCGGCAACCGGCCGGACTTCTTCAACCTCTTCTACCGCAAGCCCGCGCCGTTCGTGCCGCGCCACCTCCGGCGCGAGCTTCCGGGCCGCTTGGCGCCCACCGGGGCCGAGCGCTGGCCGCTGGACCTCTCCGGGCTGCCGGCCATCCTCGAGGACTTCCGAGCGAAGGGCGTCGAGGCGGTGGCCATCTGCCTGCTGCACTCCTACGCGAACCCCGAGCACGAGCTCGCGGCGCTCGAGCGGGTGCGCGAGCTGTGGCCGGGCGTCAGCGCCGTGGCCTCGCACCAGATCACGCGCGAGTGGCGCGAGTACGAGCGCACGAGCACCGCGGTGCTGTCGGCGTACGTGCAGCCCATCGCCGAGCGCTACCTCGGCCGCCTCCACGACGGCGTGGCGCGCGACGGCTTCGCCGGCCAGCCGTACATCATGCAGTCCAACTGCGGCGTCGACACCCTCGACCACGTCAAGCGCATCCCGATCACCATGGTGGAGAGCGGGCCGGCGAGCGGGTTCTGGGGCGCCGCGGAGCTCGGCCGCCTCATCGGCGAGCCGAACGTGCTCGCGCTCGACATCGGCGGCACGACCGCCAAGTGCTCGCTCATCGAGGACGGCCGCGTGCGGATCATGACCGACTACTGGATCGAGCGTGACCAGCGGTCGGCTGGCTACCCGATCATGGTGCCCGTGGTCGACCTGGTCGAGATCGGCAACGGCGGCGGCAGCATCGCCTCGGTCGACGACTTCGGCAAGCTCCACGTCGGGCCGCGCTCCGCCGGGGCGGACCCCGGTCCGGCGGCCTACGGGCTCGGCGGCGAGCACGCCACCACGACGGACGCCAACCTGGTGCTGGGCCGCATCAACCCGGCGTTCTTCCGTGGCGGCGACGTGGATGCGGACATGCCGGCCGCCGAGCGGGCGCTCGACGCGGTGGCGGCCGAGCTGGGCGGGACGCGGCTGGACGCCGCGCGGGGCATCGTGCGCATCGCCAACCACAACATGATCAACGCCCTCAAGCTCGTGTCGGTCAACCGGGGCCACGACCCCCGGGACTTCACGCTCGTTGCGTTCGGTGGGGGCGGAGGGATGCACGCCGCCGCGCTGGCCGCGGAGCTCGGCATGGCCAAGGTGGTCATCCCCCGCGCGGCCGATGTCTTCAGCGCGTGGGGGATGCTGATGAGCGATCTGCGCCGCGACTACTTCGTCACCCGCCTGGCGACCCTGACGCCCGACCGGTCCGCGAGCCTGGACGGCTGGGTGCGCGAGGTCGAGGTGCACGCCGCCGACCAGTACGCCGCGGAGGGGATTGCGGCCGACCAGCTCTCGCTCGAGCGCTTCGGGCGCCTGCGCTACGAGAACCAGGAGCACAGCGTCGAGGTCCCGCTCGAGGCGGGCGAATTCGACGCGGCGGCCGTGCAGGCGATCGTCGAGCGCTTCCACGTGACCTACGAGCGCGAGTACACCTACCGGCTCGACGCGCCGGTGGAGTTCGTCGGCGTCCACGTCGTCGCCTCGGCTCAGGTCGGCAAGCTGACGCCCGCGAAGCTGCCGGTCGACGGCAGGGAGGTCGCCGAGGCCCGCAAGGGGGAGCGCGAGGTCGACTTCGAGCTCGAGGGCGTCGCCGCGGCGGCCATCTACGACGGCGCCGCGCTCGAGCCGGGCATGGCGTTCAGCGGACCGGCGATCGTCGAGACCTCCGGGACCACGGTCGTGGTCCGTCCGGGCGACGAGGTGCGGATGGACGACTACGGCAACCTGCACATCGACGTGGGAGGGACGGCATGAGCCGATCGGCGGAGGGGTTCGACCCCATCACGCTCGAGATCATCCAGTCGAGCCTGCAGGCGGCGAGCGACGAGATGTTCGCCGCCATGCGCCGGACGGCGATGAGCGCGATCATCTACGAGGTCCTCGACATGGGGACGGGCATCACCGACGCCCACGGGCAGCTCGCCTCCAGCGGTGCCGGCATCCCGGCGTTCATCGGCGTGCTCGACAAGGCGGTTCGCCGGATCCTCGAGCTCAACCCGCGCGAGGGGATCCGCGACGGCGACATCTTCGCCACGAACGACCCCTACTACGGCGGCGTGACGCACCTCAACGACGTCGTGCTGGCCATGCCGGTGTTCGCCGGCGGCGAGCTGGTGGCCTGGACCGCGAACATCGCCCACTGGAACGACGTGGGCGGGATGGTCCCGGGCTCGATCTCGACGGACGCGCGCGAGATCTTCCAGGAAGGGTTGCGGCTGCCGGGCGTCAAGCTCGTCGACCGGGGCCGGCCGATCGACTCCGTGATGCGGATCATGGAGGTCAACTCGCGCCTTCCCGACTTCCTCAGGGGCGACATGTGGGCGGGCATCGCGGCGGTGCGCATCGGGGCGCAGCGGCTGCAGGAGCTCGTCGCCAAGTACGGTCGCGACACGTTCCTGGCCGCGACGGAGCACTTCATGGACTACGGCGAGCAGGTCTCGCTCAAGGCCCTCCGCGAGCTCCCGAAGGGCCGCTTCGAGCTCGAGGAGGAGCAGGACAGCGGCAGCGTCTACCGCGTCACCGTCGAGATCGCCGACGACGCCTTCACCGTGGACCTCCGCGAGAACCCCGACCAGGACGAGGGTCCCAACAACGCGGGCCGCGACGGTTCGCTCGTGGCGGCGCAGATGGTCTTCAAGTCGCTCACGGATCCCTACGGCGTGGCCAACGGCGGCTCGTTCCGGCCGCTGCGGCTCCTGACCCGGCCAGGGTCGGTGTTCGACGCCCAGGAGCCGGCCGCCTTCGCGGTCTACTACGAGGTCGAGGTCCGGCTCTACGACCTGATCTGGCGGTGCCTGGCGCCGTCGCTGGGCGGCCTACTCCCGGCGGGCCACTTCGCCAGCATCTGCGGGACGTTCATCGGCGGCCCGCATCCCGACACCGGCCGGCACTTCACGATCGTGGAGCCACAGGTCGGCGGATGGGGGGGATCCGTCCGGGGAGACGGCAACAGCGCGATCTTCTCCGGCTTCCACGGGGAGACCTACAACTGCCCCGCCGAGGTGGCCGAGACCCGCTACGGCCTGTACGTGAACCGCATGACGCTCAACGACGCACCCGGCGGCGAGGGCGCCCACCGCGGCGGCAAGGGCATCGTCATCGACTACGCCGTCCGCCAGGACGGCTGCTTCTTCACCTGCTCCTACACGCGCAACCGGCACCTGCCCTGGGCGGCCGACGGCGGGCTCGAGGGATCCCCGAACGTCGCGGAGGTGATCCGCGCCGACGCGTCCCGCGAGGAGTACGCGGTGGTGACGGGACTCGTCGTCAACGAGGGCGACGTCATCCGGATCCGCACGGGCAACGGCGGGGGATACGGCGATCCGGCCGATCGCGACCCCGAGGCCATCGCCGCCGACGTCGAGAACGAGCTGATCGCCGAGGACCGGGCACGTCGGGTGTACGGTGCGCTCCCCGCCGGGGCGGACGGCTGAGCGGGGGGCGGCGGGCCGCGCTCAGCGGCCGCGCTGCTCGCGGATCGCCCGCAGGCGGTCGCGGAGGTCGGCCTCGGCCTCGTCGGGGGCGTAGAAGCGGAGGTCCTCGAGCCCCTCGGGCAGGTGCTCCTGCGTGTTGACGTGCCCCGCGGTGCGGTGC
>CALMNS010000325.1 GCA_937871635.1 uncultured Solirubrobacter sp. | reverse complement strand
CGTCGAGGCCGAGCGCCTCGGCGCGCGCCCACAGGTGCGGGTCCTCGAGCCGGCCCTGGTCGGCGAAGAGCGCGTCGTGCATCGCCCAGAACGCCCCCTGCCGCCCGGCCGCCTCGGCGGCCGCCGACGCCGCCCAGGCCCGCGGGTGCTTGGAGCGCACCGGGAAGTGCCGGTGCACGAGCCGGAGCTCGAGCGCCCGCAGCCGGAGGTCGACCAGCGCGCAGGAGGGGCACTCGTAGTCAGAGTAGGCGACGACGGTGCGCGCCCCGGCGGCGCCGCGGACGTGGTCCTCGGGGCCGGGCGGCGGGGGCGGCGCGGAGGTCAGGCTCACGCGAGGACCGGTGCTCCGGGGCCACCGTCCCGCGCGGAGTACCCGCAGGGCATCACGGGCGGACCCGCGGGGCCTCAGACGTGCTCGAGCCCGTCGAAGATGAGGTTCACGCCGGGCAGGTCGCCCGGCGACGGGGCCTCGTAGCTCCACTTCACGACCGCGTCGGGACCGACGACGACGAGCGCCCGCTGCGGGAATCCCCCCGGGTGCAGGACGCCGAACGCCTCGCAGGTGGCGCCCTTGGGCTCGAAGTCGGAGAGCTGCTCGATCGAGACGCCGAGCTTCTCCCGGAAGGCGGTCTGCGAGTCCGTCGCGTCGCAGGAGACGCCGTAGAGCGTCGCCCCCTTGGCGGCGAGCTCGTCGACGACCTCCTCGTAGACGTTGAACTGGTCCGTGCAGACCGGCGAGAAGGCGAAGGGGTAGAAGACGAGGACGGTGGTCGCGCCCTCGAGGTCGGCGCGGGTGAAGGATCCGCCGCTCGCCCTGGCGAGCGAGAACTCAGGCGCCGGCGTGCCGGCCCCGAGGACCGCCATCAGCGGCGCAGGCCCAGCTCACGGATGAGCGAGCGGTACCCCTCGAGGTCCTTCTTCTGCAGGTAGTTGAGGAACCTGCGGCGCCGGCCGACGAGCATCAGCAGCCCGCGGCGGGAGTGGTGGTCGTGCTTGTGTTCGCGGAGATGGCCGGTCAGCTCGTTGATGCGGGTGGTCAGCATCGCGATCTGGACCTCGGTGGCGCCCGTGTCGGACTCGGACTTGCCGAACCGGGTGGTGATCTCCTGCTTCTGCTCTGCGGTGAGGCTCATGTGCGGTCGGGCAGGCTAGCAGCCGCCCGGGTGGCTTCCACGTCGGCGTGCATCTGCTCGACGAGCTCCTCGACGGAGTCGAAGCGCTTCTCGCCGCGCAGCCGCGCGAGGAAGTCGAGCCGCAGCTCGAGGCCGTAGAGATCGTCGTCGAAGTCGAGCAGGAACGCCTCGACCAGGACGCCGCGCCCGGTGACGAAGGTGGGTCGCACCCCGACGTTGGTCGCCGCCGCGTGCCACTCCCACTCGTCAGCCGCCTCGGCGCGCAGCGCCGCCCGGCACGCGTAGACGCCGTGGCCGGGGTAGATCACGCGGTTGTCGGGGACCAGGTTGGCGGTCGGGTAGCCCAGGGTGCGCCCGCGGGCGTCGCCGTGGACCACGGGACCGCGCAGCTGGAACGGAGAGCCGAGGAGGGCGTTGGCCCGCTCGAGGTCCCCGGCCACCACCAGCCCGCGGATGTGCGTCGAGGAGACGATCTCCCCGTCGGACTCGACCAGCGGGACGACGCGGGTCACGAAGGCGGCCTGGGCGCGCAGGTGGTCCGTGTCGCCCTGCGCCTTGGCGCCGTAGCGGAAGTTCTCCCCCACCGCCACGGTGTGCGCCCCCAGGCGGCGGACGAGGACCTCGTCGACGAAGGCCTGGGCGGAGAGGGAGGCGAACGCGGAGTCGAACGGGACGACGACGAGCTCCGAGACGCCCAGCCCGGCGATCAGGTCGCGCTTGACCTCGAGCGAGGTCAGCAGCTTCGGGGCCGCGTCGGGCGCGATGACCGCCCGCGGGTGCGGCTCGAAGGTGAGGACGGTGTCGGCGCCGCGGATGACCTCGCGGTGGCCGAGGTGGACGCCGTCGAACTCCCCCACGGCGACGTGGCGCGGGCGGGGCTCCGCGTCGGCGAGGGAGGTGACCTTCATCTACGCCTGAGAACCCTACGACGCCCGGGACCTACGACGCCCGGAACCCGACGACGGGCTTGAGCAGGCCGCCCTCGCGCGGCTCGGCGAGGGCGATGAGCCCGTCGGCGTCGCGCAGGCGGACCGTCTGCGCCTCGGCCGCGCCCTCCACCGCGACGCCGTGGGCGGCGCGCCGGGCGGCGTCGCCCGCGAGCTCGACCACCGGCAGGTGCCCGAGCGCGTCGTCGATGGCGATCAGCCGCCCCGGGTCGGCGTCCTCGACCCGGAAGGCCCCGATCGCCGTGCGCCGCAGGGCGGTGCAGTACGCGTCGGAGAGGTCGGCGATCAGCGTGCGCACGTAGGTCCCGGCGGAGCACTCGACCGCGAAGGCGGCGCGGTCGCCCTCGCGCCGCAGCAGCTCGAAGCGGGTCACCTTCACCTCGCGCTCGGCGAGCTCGAGCGGCTCCCCGCGGCGGGCGGCGGCGTAGGCT
>CALMNS010000324.1 GCA_937871635.1 uncultured Solirubrobacter sp. | reverse complement strand
AGCCAGCACCTCGCCGGCCCGGCGCCCCCGCGCGCGGTGGGCGTCGTAGGCGGTGGTGGTCGTCACGCGGAACAGCCAGGCCCGCAGGTGGTCGGCGTGCGCGAGCCGCGGGTACGCGCGCAGGGCGCGCAGGAGCGCCTCCTGCAGCACGTCCTCGGCCTCCGCGTCGCCCGTCAGGCGACGGGCGTGGGCGAGCAGCTCGTCGCCGTGGGTCTCGACGAGGGTCCAGAACGGGGGCAGGATCGGCGTCACGGCTCCTACAACGCCCCCCGACGCCCGAACGTGAGGCGCTCAGCCCGCGCGGGCTGCCGCCGCGCTCGCCCGGGCTCGCCTCTGCCGGCGCCGCCCGAGGAAGACGAGGACGCCGAGCACGACGAGGACGAGCAGGAAGCCCCAGAAGATGGAGACGCCGGCGCCGATGCCGCCGAACAGCTGCGAGACGCCGAAGACGATCGCCCAGCCCAGGGCGAGCAGCGCCACGACGAGGAGGACCACGATCAGGATCCCGCGGGCGCGGGCCAGGCCCCCGGCGGAGGCTGGCGGGGCGACGACCCCCATGAAGCGCAGGAGGAGCAGCTGGCGGTTCGTCGGCGGGGTCTGGCCCAGCCGCTCGGCGGCCACCTTGAGGTCGCCCGCCCGGCGCTCGGCGAGCGCGAGCGAGGCCTCGGCCATGCGCCGCAGCTGCAGCCGGTCCTGGGGCCGGGCGGCGGCGATCGCGGCCCGGAAGTGCTCCCGCGACCGCTTCGCGTCGTAGCGCTCGGCGGCCCGGGCGCCGAGCAGCGCCTGGGCGGCGGACTTGTAGCGCGTCTCGGCCGCCAGCTCCTCGTCGGAGCGGCTCTCGAGCTGCTGCATGGCGTTGAGCGCGGACTTCTGCTCGACGCGGACCGGGCGGGGCTTGGGCGGCATGACGGCGGTGAGTCTAGTGTCGCGATCCTGGCGTCAGCCCTCGTCGGAGGCCCAGCGGAAGCCGGTGGGCGCCAGCTCGGGCGTCAGCGGGCTGGTCGGCAGGCCGGGCTCGGGGTCGAGCCGGTCGTAGCCGCCCGGCGCGATGTCGTTCGGCCCGTCCGGGTGGAAGAGCGAGGCGAGGTACTGGATCTGCCCGCGGCCGGGCCCGAGCTCGTACTGGCCGCCGCCGTAGGCGCCGATCCCGCGCGCTTCGCAGTGGTCGTAGCCGGCGAACAGCGCCTCGAGCGAGCCGAAGCGCGACGGCTTGAGGTTCACCGTCCTCGGCGGGAAGGCGAGCGCCTCGATCTCCGCCACGGAGTGGATCACCGCGTCCCAGGTGATCCGGTCGCGGTGCGGCTCGAGGGCGGCGTCGGCGGCCGGGTCGGTGAGGTCGGGGTCCTCGAGCCAGGCGTCCGGGAACGCCTCGGCGACCCGCCGGTAGAGCCCCGCGTCCGTCGGGACGTCCACCGAGGTGCCCCGGTAGGCGCCCTTGAAGTCGATCGAGTCCACCGCGCCCGTCGCCACGAGGCGGGCGATCAGGGCGTCGTCCCAGTCCGGCGTCGCGTCGAGCTTGAAGCGCAGGTCGGGGTAGACCGCGAGCCGGCGCTCGACGGGGGCGAAGGTCGGCGGCTCGCCCAGGCGGGAGGAGACGACGAAGCGCACCGGGCGGGGCTCGCGGCCGAGGACGGCGTGCAGGGGCCGGCCCGCCTGGCGCAGCGCGAGGTCGAGCGCCGCGGACTCGACCGCCCAGCGGCGGTAGAGCCGATATACGTCCTGGTCCGGGGCCTGGGCGGGGAAGAGGTCGAGGCCGGCGAGGCGCTCGGCGAACGACGCGAGCGTCCAGCCTCCGCTCAGCTCGAGCACGGGGCCGAGCGCGAGCTGGCGATCTTGATCCTCGGCCTCGTAGGTGACGTCCTCGCCGACGCCCTCCGCGCCGCCGCCCTGGAGCCGGAAGGTCGTCGTCTTGCGCTCGAAGCCGCTCGAGACGGTCAGCGAGCGGCCCTCGAGCGCGTAGCCGTCGATCTCGAGCGGCAGGTCGGCGATCGCCTCGTAGGTGGACATGCGGCCAGCCTAAGGTCTCGAGGAAGCTATGACCGAGGCGCTCCGGTTCCTGCTGGTCTCCGAGCTCCTCGGGCTCGCGGCCCTCCCGCTCGGACGGTTCGTTCTCGGCCGCCTCCCGGGGCTCGGGTATGCGTTCGCCAAGCCGCTCGGGCTCCTGCTCGCCGCCTATCCGGTCTGGCTCCTCGCTCACTCGGGGCTCGTGCCGTTCGGGACGCCGCTCGCGCTGGCCGGCGCCCTCGGGCTCGCGGCGGCCGGCCGCAACCCGCTCGACGTCCGCCGCGGAGGCAACGACGTCCTCGACTACGTCGCCCGCACCCGCCCCGAGGACCTCGGCGCCCTGGAGCGGACGATCCTCCTCTACGCGAGCGCGGGCCGGCGCGCGCGCTCAGGCTCGCGCGATCTGGTGGCCGAGCTCGTCGGCAAGCGCCGCGCGAACGGCTCGTTCGCCGGCCGGGTGAACACCACGGCGTTCGCGGTGCTCGCCCTGCGCGCGAGCGGCCGGCGGGCGAGCGAAGGGACCGTCCGGGCGGCGGGGCGGTGGATCGCCGGCCAGGCCAACGCAGACGGAGGCTTCAACTTCGACGGGCGCGGGGGCCCGTCCGGCGT
>CALMNS010000323.1 GCA_937871635.1 uncultured Solirubrobacter sp. | reverse complement strand
GGACGGGCCCGCGCTCGCGCCCGCCGCGGACCGCCGCGCTGCCGGCGTACGAGCGGCTCGTGACCGACGTCCTCGCGCTCGCCCGGCGCGAGGGCGTCGAGCTGCGCCACTGGAGCCCGTGGAACGAGCCGAACCATCCCTACTCGCTCTCGCCCCAGCGTCCGCGCTGCAGCGGGGACGCTCGCTCGGCGTCCGTCGGCCCCTACGTCGAGCTCGCCCGGGCGCTCGAGGACGCGCTGGCCGCCGCTCCCGGCGACCAGGATCTCGTCCTCGGCGAGCTGGCCGGCCTGTACGGGCGAAAGCCCCGCTCGACCGGCGTGACCGAGTTCATCCGCGCCCTGCCCCGCGACCTGGTCTGCGGTGCCCGCGCGTTCTCCCAACACGGCTACGTCGGCGGGCGCAACCCGGTCGAGGCCGTCGCCCGCGGGCTCGCCGTCCACGCGTGCCCCCGCACGCCGGAGATCTGGATGACCGAGACGGGCGTCGGCGCGCCGGGGCGAGACCGCACGAAGCCGACCGGCGCTGCGGCGGAGCGGGCTGCGTGCCGCGCGATGCACGACCGCCTGCTCGCCTGGTACGAGGACCCGCGGGTCACCGCCGCCTTCCAGTACACGCTGCGCGAGGACGACCGCTTCCCGACCGGCCTGGTCGACGTGGGGCTGCGTCGCGCCTTCCCGGTGCTGCGGGCGTGGCAGGCGTGGGGCGGGGGCCGCGCGCCGGCTGCGCCGGCGCCGTCCGCCGACGCCGCCTGCGCCTAGTCCTCCTGGTAGGCGCCGACGTAGGCCGCGAGGTGCTCGCCGGTGATGGATCGGGTCCCCGCCCGCCCGGCGACGAGGTCGGCGGGCGTGCCCTCGAAGACGATCCGGCCGCCGTCGTGGCCGGCGCCGGGGCCGAGGTCGATGATCCAGTCGGCGTGGGCCATGACCGCCTGGTGGTGCTCGATGACGATGACCGACTTGCCGGAGTCGACCAGCCGGTCGAGCAGGCCCAGCAGCTGCTCGACGTCGGCGAGGTGGAGGCCGGTGGTCGGTTCGTCGAGGACGTAGACACCGCCCTTCTCTCCCATCCGGGTGGCCAGCTTGAGCCGCTGGCGCTCGCCGCCGGAGAGGGTGGTGAGCGGCTGGCCCAGGCTGAGGTAGCCGAGCCCCACGTCGGCGAGCCGGTCGAGGATCCTGTGCGCGGCCGGGATGCCCGCCTCCCCGCCGGCGAAGAACGCCTCGGCCTCGGCCACCGGCATCGCGAGCACCTCTGAGATGTCCTTGCCGCCGAGCTCGTACTCGAGAACCTCGGCCTGGAACCGCCTGCCCTCGCACACCTCGCACGGCATGGCGACCCCGGCCATCATCGCGAGGTCGGTGTAGACCACGCCGGCGCCGTTGCAGTTCGGGCAGGCGCCCTCGGAGTTGGCGCTGAACAGCGCCGGCTTGACGCCGTTGGCCTTCGCGAACGCCTTGCGGATCGGGTCGAGCAGGCCGGTGTACGTCGCCGGGTTGCTCCGTCGCGAGCCGCGGATCGCTCCCTGGTCGACCGACACCACCCCGTCCCGGCCGGCCACCGAGCCGCCGATCAGCGAGCTCTTGCCCGAGCCGGCCACCCCGGTGACGACGACCAGGAGGCCCAGCGGGATGTCGACGTCGACGTCCTGCAGGTTGTGGGTGCCGGCGCCGCGGACCTCCAGCGCTCCCGACGGCGTCCGGACCTCCGCCTTGAGGGCGGCCCGGTCGTCGAGGTGGCGGCCGGTGATGGTGTCGCTCTCCCGCAGCCCGTCGACGGTGCCCTCGAAGACCACCTCGCCGCCCTCGCTGCCGGCCTTCGGGCCCAGGTCGACGACATGGTCGGCGATCGCGATCGCCTCCGGCTTGTGCTCGACGACGAGCACCGTGTTGCCCTTGTCGCGCAGCTGCAGCAGCAGCTCGTTCATCCGCTCGATGTCGTGGGGATGGAGCCCGATGGTGGGCTCGTCGAAGACGTAGGTGACGTCGGTGAGCGACGACCCGAGGTGGCGGATCATCTTGGTGCGCTGCGCCTCGCCGCCCGAGAGCGTGCCCGACGGGCGGTCGAGGCTGAGGTAGCCGAGCCCGATCTCGACGAACGACCGGAGGGTGTGCCGCAGCGACGCGAGGAGCGGCGCCACCGACGGCTCGTCGAGGCCGTCGACCCACTCGGCGAGGTCCGAGATCTGCATCGCGGACGCCTCGGCGATGTTGATCTGATCGATCTTCGAGGACCGGGCCGCCTCGTTGAGCCGGGTGCCGTCGCAGTCGGGGCAGGTGGTGAAGGTGACCGCGCGCTCGACGAAGGCGCGGATGTGCGGCTGCATCGCCTCCGGGTCCTTGGCGAGCATCGACTTCTGGATCTTCGGGATCAGGCCCTCGTACGTCAGGTTGATGCCCTCGACCTTGATCTTGGTCGGCTCCTTGTAGAGCAGGTCGTGGAGCTCGCGCTTGTTGAACTTCTTGATCGGCTTGTCCATGTCGAAGCCGAAGCCGCTGAAGATGCGGCCGTACCAGCCGTCCATGCTGTATCCGGGGACGGTCAGCGCGCCCTCGCTCAGCGCCTTCGCGTCGTCGTAGAGCGCGGAGAGGTCGAAGTCGGTGACCGCGCCGCGCCCCTCGCAGCGCGGGCACATGCCGCCGAGGATGCTGAAGTTCGCGCCCTTGGTGATGGTCTTGTCGCCGCGCTCGACCGTGATCCCGCCGCTCCCGTGGGCGGAGGCCACGTTGAAGGAGAACGCCTGCGGTGAGCCGATGTGCGGCTTGCCGAGCCGGCTGTAGAGGATGCGCAGCATCGCGCCGGAGTCGGTGGCGGTCCCGACCGTGGAGCGTGGGTCGGAGCCCATCCGCTCCTGGTCGACGATGATCGCGGTCGTCAGCCCGTCCATGACGTCGACCTCGGGCCGGGCCAGGGTCGGCATGAACCCCTGGACGAACGCGCTGTAGGTCTCGTTGATCAGCCGCTGCGACTCCGCCGCGATCGTGCCGAACACCAGCGAGCTCTTGCCCGAGCCCGAGACGCCGGTGAACACCGTCAGCCGGCGCTTCGGGAGCTCGATGCTGATGTCCTTGAGGTTGTTCACGCGCGCGCCCTGCACGCGGATCAGGTCGTGGCGGTCGGCGGCGTGCGGCGCGGCCGGCGGCGTGTCCGTCCTCGTGGCCATGTGGCTCAGCCGACCTCCTGGATGCGGATCAGGTTGCCCGCGGGGTCGCGGATGGAGCAGTCGCGGATGCCGTAGGGCTGCTCGGTCGGCTCCTGGACGACCTCGGCGTCGCCGGCCTGCACCCGCTCGAACGCGCCGTCGAGGTCCTTGGTCGCCAGGTTGATGCTGGCGAAGGTCCCCTTGGCCATCATCTCGGCGATGGCGCGGCGCTCGTCGTCGGTGAGGCCCGGGGTGGCGGTCGGCGGGTACAGCACGATGGAGGTGCCGGGCTGCTCGGGAGGGCCGACGGTGATCCAGTGCATCCCGCCGTACTCGACGTCGTTGCGGACCTCGAAGCCGAGCGTGTCGCGATAGAAGGCGAGCGTCGCCTGCGGGTCGTCGTGCGGGAGCATGGCCTGGTGGATGGTGATGTCCATGGCCGTGACGCTACGTGTGGGTCGGCACGGGCGCTTCTCGATTCCTGACCGGTCTGGTCACCTGCTTGGCGACGCACGCCGGCATCCCCGCCGTCGCCTGCGCCGCCTGGCGACGGTAGACGCTGGGCGGCACGCCGACGAGCTCGGTGAAGCGACTGCTGAACGTCCCCAGCGACGAGCAGCCGACCGCGAAGCAGATGTCGGTGACGCTCCAATCGCCTTGACGCAGCAGCGCCATCGCACGCTCGATGCGCCTCGTCATCAGGTAGCTGTACGGCGACTCGCCGTACGCGAGCCGGAACTGGCGGCTGAGGTGCCCGGCCGACATGTACGCGCCGCGGGCGAGCGCCTCGACGTCCAGCGGCTGGGCGTACTCCCGGTCGATCCGGTCGCGGACATGGCGCAGCCGAGCGAGGTCGCGCAGGGGCTGGGTCGCGGCGGGTCGGCGGCTCACAAGCGCGATCGTGCCACATCGCGCCGGAGCTGCCCAGCGCCCCCGGAAGGCCTACGGCGCGAAGGCCGTCGTCCAGCGCGCGCCGGCGTCGCGGGTCTCGACGATCGTGCCGTCGCTCAGCGCCAGGTAGTGGCGCTCGGCGTCGAGCGACTTGAACTTGTACGGCTCGCCCGGCACCTCGCCGACGCGGGCGAAGGTCGCGCCGCGGTCCTCCGAGCGCAGCACCGTCCCGTCCTTGTCCGCCCGCAGCAGGGTCTCGCCCGCCCACGCGAGGCGGATCCCCTCGCCCGTGTCGACGGCGCGCCAGGTGGCCGCCTCGTCGTCGGAGCGGAAGAGCTGGTCCTCGGTGGCCGCGAGCAGGTAGCGGGGGTCGCGGGGATCGACCACGAAGTCGATGACCAGCCCGCGCGGCGTGAAGCGCTCGGTGAAGGTGCGACCGCCGTCGGAGGAGATGAGGATCGCCCCGAGGACCGCGTCGAAGGCGTAGAGCCGGCCGTGAAGCGCGACGATCTTGTGCAGGTCGGCCTCGCCGAGCCGGGAGACCACCCGCCAGCTCCGGCCGGCGTCGTCGGAGCGCATGAAGCCGAGGTAGGCCGGAAGGCCGGCGTCGGTGCGGTCGGGATGGCCTGAGCCGAGCAGCTTCCGGGGGCCGATCGCGTCGAGCTCGAGGAAGGTGCCCACCGGCGACCGGCGGCCGCCCGCGGCGACCTCCCCCCGAACAGTGCGGACCGCCTTCGTCCGCGGGTCGATCCGGTAGAAGCCCCGGTTCGTGGTGAGCAGGAAGTGGCCGTCGGCGGGGTCGATGTCGAGCGCGTTGACGTAGGGCGGCTTCTTGCTCGGGTCGACCAGGCGGGCGGAGCGCTTCCCGTCGTCGCGCGCGCCGCTCGCACCGCCGCACCCGGCCGCGAGCAGCACCGCCGCCGCCAGGGCCAGGCGTCTCATGCGTTGGCCTGGGCGAGGAGCCAGAGCGCCAGCGTGGTGAAGCCGACCATGACCCCCAGCATCCAGTACTGGGAGCGCACCGCCAAGCGCGGCTGCCCGTAGAGGACGAGGGCGCGGTCGTGGGCGAGCACGAGGGCGGCGACGTGCCCGAGCACCACGAGCCCCACCTGCGCGTACCACGTGCCGTTCTGCGAGATGACGGAGTAGTCGATCGCCGAGGAGGCGGTGCCGAACAGGTCCCAGCCGCGCCCGACGGGATCGGAGGCGAGGTAGGCGAGGGCCTGGCCCTGGAAGAGCAGCGCGGTGAGGTAGTGCGCCGCCGCGTAGACCATGGCGATCGGGACGAGGGTGTGGACGAAGCCGCGCCGCAGCCGGTCGGCGTCGAGCCCGCCGCCCACCGTCCGGGCCCCGGCCACGCCGAGCGCGTAGAAGCCGGCGACGAGGGCCACGCCGAGCAGGAGGCCGAGCGTCCCGGCCACCGTGGGCGCCTCGGCCAGCGGGACGCCGAGCGCCGCGAACCCGTCGGCGAGGTCGACCGCGAAGTCCCTCCAGGCCCGTCCCTGGCTGAAGCCGTCGTAGGTGACCGACCCGATCATCACGCAGACCACCGCCACCGTCCCGGGCAGGGCCTCCAGGCGCGGCAGGCCGCCCAGCGGCGGGCGCAGGCCGACGACGCCCTCGCGGGTCTCGAACACCGACAGGCGGGCGAAGAGGCCGAAGTAGACCGAGAACGCCTCCGCGCGCGAGATCCACGGCTCCACCCCGAAGCGCGCCATCCCGGCGAGCTGGAGGAGCGAGTAGGCGACGACCGCGCCGACCAGCGTCCGCGGCGCCTCGCCCCAGAGGGCCACGAGCTCGATCCAGGTGAAGGCGAGCAGCCCCGCCGCCGCCGGCCAGCGACCCAGCCGCTCGGGGTACGGCGCCCGCCCGCGGAGCCGCAGGAGCCGACCGATCGCCCGCCACGGGTTCACGGCCCGGAACACGTCGCCGAACAGCACGCTGAGGAAGACGAAGCCGACCCAGAAGAAGACCAGGATGGCGGTCGGGGCCAGGTTGTCGAGCGGCCCGTCAGGCCCGGCGAAGCCGGCCCAGACGACGACGGCGGGCGCGGCGACGCCGAGCGCGCCGCACGCCACCTCGACCGGCCGGGAGCCCAGCGCCCGCCCGAGCCCGCCCGGCAGCGGCCGCCAGTCGACGCGCTCGAGCCGGGGCCGCGGCCACAGCGACGCGAGCGCCGCGAAGGAGACGACCAGGACGATGGCCGAGCCCCACGCGAAGAACGACTCGGGGATCGGGAGGTCCGCCCGCTGGACGAGCCCGTGCCCGAAGACGATCACCGAGGCGTCAGCGCCGGATGGCGAAGAAGACCTTGACGCCCCGCGAGCAGCGGAACTTCAGCGCCGTCGAGCCCGAGTAGGTCCGGCAGCGGTAGCCCGAGGGCCGGCGCCCCGACGCGAGGAAGCGGCGGGCGTGCGGCTTCGCCGTCCGGCAGCGGATCTGGTCCGCCTTGATGTTGTAGCGCTTGCCCTTCACGGTGGTCATCCCGCAGTCCCTCGGCGGGACGATCGCGGGGGCGGCGGGCGGGCCGGCCAGGAAGGCGGCCACCAGGAGCAGGCTGGCGAACGGGAGGCGCATCGCCCCCCAGTGTGCCACTCGGATTCACAGCGCGGTGCGGATCGCCCGTTCGAAGGCGGACAATCCGAAGGAGCCCTCGAGCCGCGCGGTCACCCGGCCGTCGCGGCCGACCACGAACAGCCAGGGCTCCGACCGCAGCCGGAAGCGCGCGAGCGGCGGGCGCAGGCCCTTGTCGATCGCGTTGTCGACGTAGACCTCCTGGTGGATGAACTCCACGCGATCGCCGTACTTCGACTTGAGCTGGGCGGCGACGTCGACCACGGGGCCGCAGACGCGCGACTGGCAGAGCTGCGGGGTGGCGAAGAGCAGGGCGACCGGCTTGGAGCCGACCACGTCGGCGAAGGACCGGGCGTGCATGTCCGAGGGCGGCACGCGGGTGTCGATCGCCTCGACGTCCCCGCGCGCGGAGGCGACCGTGTCCGTCTCGACCCTCGGGGCGCGCTCGCCGACGTCGGGGATCGGGTCCTTGCCCGGGGCGACCACCTTGACCTGCAGCGGCGAGCCGATCCGCTTGCCGCCGACCTCGGTGACCGCGAGGACGGACCAGACGCCCGGGCGGTCGAAGGTGACCTCGGCGGCGTAGACGGCGGCGAAGAGCGCCCCCTCGGTGGCCGCCTGCCGGGAGCGGAACGGCGGCTTGGTCAGCAGCAGGTCGGCCGGGGCGGCGTAGGGGCCCTTCGCCCGCGACTCGGGCGTGCGGGCGACGTAGACGGCCGTCTTGCCGTAGACGAAGCGGTTCGACTCGCCGTCGATCGCCCCGAAGGCGAGGCGGTTCTTCCCGGTGCGGAAGACGCTCGAGGCGAGCACCGCGTCGGGACCCGTGCCGTCGAGCCCGTCGGCGACCGCCTGGAGCGTCCGGTTCTCCACGGCGGGGAAGTCCGCCGCGCGCGACTGGGTGGCGGCGCGGACCGCCTCGCGCTGGCCGCCGCCGGCCGGGACCTGGGCGACGGGGTCGGCGTCGCCGCCCCCGCAGGCGGCCAGGGTCGCGAGGAGGGGGAGCAGGAGGACGGCACGGCGCACGCCTGGAAGGCTAGTGAACGTGCCCGGGGTGCTCGCCGGTCCCGGGGAGGGCCTCGGGAGGCAGCCGGACGGCGAGCGCCGCGGCGAGGAGCGTGGTGAGCGGCACGGCGGCGATCAACCCGATCGAGCCGACGAGCATGGCCACCACCTGAGCGGCGACGGGCTCCCGGTTGAGGCCCTCGGACAGCCCGACGCCGTTGGTCGAGAAGATCAGCAGGGTGGGCAGGGCGGCGCCCACGTAGGCGAGGACCAGCGTGTTGACCGTCGCCCCGAGGTGATCCCGGCCGACGCCGAGGGCCTCGCCGAACAGCCGTCGCAGTCCGTAGCGGGGGTTGGCCCTGCGCAGCGCGAGCACGGTCGACGCCTGGGAGACCGTGACGTCGTCAAGGACGCCGAGCGCGCCGATGACCACGCCCGCCAGCACGAGGCCCTGGAGGGAGAGCTCCGGGCCCTGCCCGGCCTGGCCGCCCTGGACGAGCAGCGCCTCCTCGGAGGAGAACCCGGTGATCTGCGCCGCCTGGACGGCGAGGGCGGCGAGCCCGGCGATCAGCAGCAGCGAGGCGGTGGTGCCGAGCATCGCCGCCTGGCTCTTGACGCCGATCCCGTAGGTGATGACGGTGGTGACGATCATCACCCCCAGCCCGCCGGCGATCGCGACGAGCGCCGGCGACGAGCCGGCGAGGATGGCGGGGACCACGAAGGCGACGACGAGGGCGAGGCTGGCGGCCAGGGCGACGAGCGCCCGCGCTCCCTGCCGCCGGGCGAGCACGACGACCAGCAGCGCGAAGGCGGCCATCAGCCACACGAGCGGCGCGCGGCGCTCGAAGTCGAGGAAGGCGTACGGCTGGGCGGCCGGGTCGGAGATGTCGAGCCGGCCGCCCAGCTCCGGGTCGATGCCCGAGGGCACGTTGCGCGCCACCCGGATCTCGTCGCCCGGGGCGATGGCCGGCGAGAAGCGATCCGTGCCGAGGGTGATGAAGGAGGTCTCGCCGCGGTTCGGGCCGTCCTCGAGCCGCATGGCCGCCACCCGGCAGTCGGGTCCCGCGTAGCTCTCGCAGCCGCCGCGGCGGACGCCGGTCACCGTCGCCGCCTCCGCGACCCCGAGCGCCTGGGGCCCGACGTCCGGCAGGCCCTCGCGCGGGTACAGGGCGACGATCGCCAGCACGGTGGCGAGGACGACGAGCCCGACCGCGCCGGCGGACAGGCGGCCGGGGCGGGTCTTGAGGAGCTCGCGGTCCACTCAGGGACCACTTCGCCGGGCGAGCGACCTGACCTTCCGGGTCGCCTTCGGTTAGGGTGCCCTAACATCACCCGGATGCCGAGTGCCACACGACCGGCCCTCGGCCTGATCGGGCTCGTCGCGGCGGCGGCGGCCGCCGCGCTCGCGTCGCTGGCGCTCGGTTCGCTGTCCATCTCCCTGAGCGACGTGGTCGGGGCGTTCGTGGAATACGACGACTCCGACGGGCAGGCGATCGTCCGCGACGTCCGTGGGCCGCGGACGCTGGTGGCCATCGCGGTCGGCGGGTCGTTGGGTGCGGCCGGGGCGCTGATCCAGGGCGTGACCCGCAACCCGCTCGCCGATCCGGGGATCCTCGGGATCGAGGCCGGGGCGGCGCTCGCGGTCGTCCTCGCCATCTTCCTGCTGGGCATCGGGTCTCCGGCCGGCTTCGTCTGGTTCGCGTTCGCTGGCGCGGCCGGGGCCGGCTTCCTCGTCTACTCGTTGGGCGCGGCGGCAGGCGGCGCGAAGGCGGCTCCGATCAACCTGGCCATCGCCGGGGCGGCGGTGGGGGCGCTCTGCGTGGCGCTGACGTCCGCCGTCATCGTGGTCGACGCCCAGACCCTGGACCAGTTCCGCTTCTGGGTGGCGGGCTCGGTGGCCGGGCGCGAGCTGGGCGTCCTGGGCATCACGCTGCCCTTCCTGCTCCTGGGCCTGATCGCGGCGCTGCTGGCGGGCCGCGCCCTCAACGCCTTGGCGCTCGGCGAGGACGTGGCCCGCTCGCTCGGCCAGCGGATCGGCCTGATCCGGGCGCTCGTCGTCGCCGCGTTCGTGCTGTTGGCCGGGGGTGCCGTGGCCGTCGCCGGGCCCATCGGCTTCGTGGGACTGGTGGTGCCGCACGTGGCTCGGGCGCTGGTCGGCACCGACTACCGCTGGATCGTGCCCTACTCGATCCTGCTCGGCGCGATCCTCGTGCTCGGCGCGGACGTCGTGGGGCGGCTGGTGGCGCGACCCGACGAGATCCAGGTGGGGATCATGATGGCCGCCATCGGCGTTCCGGTGTTCGTCGGGCTCGTGCGGCGCCGGAGCCTGGCGGAGCTGTGAGCACCTGGGTCCTGCGCTCCGGGCGCGCGCGGGTGTCGGCCCGGGTCGACCGGCGGCTGGTGCTCGTCTGCGCCGCCCTGCTGGCGACCGCGGTGACCGCCGTGGCCGCCGACGTCGCCTATGGCGAGACGCGTCTGCCTGTGATCGAGATCATGGCCACGCTGGTGGGAGCGGGCGATCCCGGCGACCGTTTCGTCGTGCTCGAGCTTCGCCTGCCCCGCGCCGCGGTCGGGGCGCTCGCCGGAGCCGCGCTCGCGCTGTCCGGGGTGATCTTCCAGACCTTCGCCCGCAACTCGCTGGCGTCCCCGGACGTCATCGGCATCACGAGCGGCGCCGCCCTGTTCGGGGTGGCCGCCTTCGTCATGGCCGATGCGCCGGGGTTGGCGCCGGTCGCCGCCTTCGCGGGCGCGATGACGGTCGCGGCGCTGATATACGGCTTGGCCTGGAGGAACGGCCTGTCGGCCTACCGGCTGATCCTGGTGGGCGTCGGGCTCGCCGCACTCGCGCAGGCCGGCATCGTCTTCGTGCTGATCCAGGGCCGGGTGGAGGACGTCCAGCAGGCCTACGTGTGGCTGGTCGGAAGCGTGAACCTCCGCACGTGGGACGACTTCTGGCCGCTGCTGGCCGGCCTGTCGGTCCTGGTGCCGGTGGCGGCCGTGCTGGCTCGTTCGCTCGACGCGCTGGCGCTGGGCGAGGAGGCCGCGCGGGGTCTCGGCATCCGGGTCGAGCGGGTACGGCTGGGCCTGGTGGTCGTCGGCGCCGCGCTGGCGTCGATCGCCGTGGCCGCCGTCGGCT
>CALMNS010000322.1 GCA_937871635.1 uncultured Solirubrobacter sp. | reverse complement strand
CCCGAGCACCCCGGCGGCGATCCACCGGTCGATGCGGTCCAGGTGGAAGCCGAGGTTGACCAGGTCGGCCCGCACCTCCGCGTCGCCGGCGCCGTTGCGCCGCGCCGAGATCGCGGCCACCACGCCTCCGCTCAGCGCCGCGAGCCGGGCGGGCACGGGCAGGTCGGCGCCCTCGGCGTAGGACGGCAGGGCGTCGGGCCGGCGGCGCAGGCTCGCCCAGATCAGCCGCCGGCCGATGGGCTGCAGGACCTGGTCGCCCCACTCCTCCGCGCGCAGGAGCTCGGCGTCGTGGGGGAGGAGCACCGGCTCGCGGACGAGCTCGTCGAGCCGCCGCAGGATCGCCGTCGAGCCGATGACCTTCTCCCCGCCGTCGAGGACGAGGCCGGGCACGGTGGCGCGCCCGAAGCGGGCGAGCTGGACGGCGGCGTGGGCGACGGGCGGGAGGTCGACGCGGCGGTAGGCGATCCCCTTGAGCTCGAGCGCCCGCTCCACGGCGGCGCACGGGTGCGAGGCCGGCACGACGTAGAGGACGGCAGCCATCGCGGCGACCATATCCTCACCGCGTGCTCCTCGTCGTCGACGCCGGCAACACCCAGACCCACATCGGGGCCTTCCGCGGCGCCGAGCTCGTCGAGCACTGGCGCTTCGCCACCGTCCGCGAGTCCACCGCCGACGAGCTGGGCGCCGCCCTGCGCAGCCTGCTGTCGCTGCGCGGCCTCGCCTTCTCCGACATCGACGCGTCGATCGTCTCCTCCACCGTCCCGCAGCTGCGGCCGGAGTGGACGGCGATGGCCTCGCGCTACCTCGGCCACGAGATGCCGGCCGTCGGCCCTTCCGTGCGGACGGGGATGCCGCTGCGCTTCGACTCGCCGCGCGAGATCGGGCCGGACCGCCTGGTCAACGCGGTCGCCGCCTACGAGCACGTGCAGGGCGCCTGCGTGGTGGTGGACTTCGGCACCGCGGTCACCTTCGACTGCGTCTCCGACGACGGCGAGTACCTCGGCGGGATCATCTTCCCGGGCCTCGAGATCTCGCTCGAGGCGCTGTCCGAGCGGGCCGCCGCGCTGCCGAGGATCGACCTGGGCGAGCCCCGGTCGCTGATCGGCAAGACGACGGTCGACGCCGTGCGCTCGGGCGTCGTCTACGGGTTCGCGGCGATGGTCGACGGCATCATCGCCCGGCTGCGCGGCGAGCTCGGCGACGACCTGACGGCGATCGCCACCGGCGGCCTGGCCGGCACCGTCGTCCCGTACTGCGACTCGATCGACGAGGTCGACGACCAGCTCACCCTCGACGGCCTGCGCCTGATCTGGGAACGCCAGCCCTGACGCGCCCACCCTCGTAGCCTCGTCGCCATGGCGGCGCTCACCGACCCCTTCGAGCTCGGCGGCCTGCACTTCCCCAACCGGGTGCTGCTCGCCCCGCTGGCGGGCATCGGCAACTGGTTCGTGCGCCTGCAGGCCAAGCGCCACGGCGCCGGGCTCGCCGTCTCGGAGATGGTCTCGAGCTTCGCGATCCACCACCGCAACGAGCGGACGCTGACCGAGCTGCTGCGCATCCATCCCGACGAGGGGCCCGTGTCCATCCAGCTCTTCGGCCACGATCCGGACGTCATGCGCAGCGCCGCCGCCACCGTGGCCGAGGCGGGCGCCGCGCTCATCGACCTCAACATGGGCTGTCCCGTCCCCAAGGTCATGAAGACGGGGGCCGGCGCGGCGCTGCTCGCCGACCCGGACACCGCCGTCGCCGTGGCCCGCGCCGCCCGCGAGGGGTCGGGGCTGCCCGTCACGGTCAAGC
>CALMNS010000321.1 GCA_937871635.1 uncultured Solirubrobacter sp. | reverse complement strand
CGTCGGCGCCCGGCGCATCCGGCCCGCGGTCCTCGGCCCCGGCCTCCGCCGCCGCGTCCTCCTCGAGCCCGAACAGCTCGCGCAGCAGCCGCAGCCGGGTGTGGCGGCGGTCGGCCTCGGTCTCCTTCAGGCGCCGGGTCGGCTCGTGGAGGAGGCGGTTGGCGATGGCGTAGGCGAGGGCCTCGACCCGCGCGGCGTCGCGCTTGGAGAGGCCCTCCCAGCGCCCGGCGTTCTCGGCCAGCACCCCGGCGACGATCTCGTCCCCGTGCGAGCGCAGCGCCGCGACGGTCGGGAGCACCTCGAGCGTGCCGAGCCAGCCCGCGAACGCCTGGATCTCCTCCTCGACGATGCCCTCGGCGCGCCGGGCCTCGGTGCGCCGCACCATCCGGGTCCGGGCCACCTGGGCCTGGAGGTCGTCGACGTCGTGCAGCGCGACGCCGGCCAGCTCCGCGCAGGCGGGGTCGATGTCGCGCGGGACGGCCAGGTCGATGAGCAGCAACGGGCGCCCGTTGCGGGCCTCGACCACGTGGGCGAGCTCCTCGGCGCCCAGGATGGTGTGCGGCGAGGCGGTCGAGGCGATGACGATGTCCGCCCTGGTCAGCTCGTCGGGAAGCGCGTCGAAGGAGAGGGTCTCGCCGTCGAAGCGGTGGGCGAGCGCCCGCGCGCGCTCGCGCCGGCGGTTGGCGACGAACAGCGTGCGCACACCGTGGTCGTGCAGGGCGTGCGCCGTCCCCTCGGCGGTCTCGCCCGCGCCGACGATCAGGACCCGCCGCTCGGCGAGGTCGCCGAGGACCTCCTGCGCGAGCTCGACCGCGACGCTCGCCACCGACGCCCGGCCCTCCGAGACGCGGGTCTGGGTGCGCACGCGCTTGCCCGTGGCCAGCGCGGCGCGGAAGAGCTTGTTGGTCAGCGGTCCCGTGGACCGCAGGGCGAGGGCGCGCTCGTAGGCCCGCTTGACCTGGCCCTGGACCTCCGCCTCGCCGACCACCATGGAGTCCAGCCCCGAGGTGACCCGGTAGAGGTGGCGCGCCGCGTCGCAGTTGGCGAAGGTGTACATCGCGTCGACGAGCTCGGTCGGGCGGATCCCCGCCTGCCGGGCGAGCAGGGAGAGCACCGCGCTCTCGGCGGCCACGGGGTCGGTGACCACCAGGTAGAGCTCGGTGCGGTTGCAGGTGAACAGCGCCGCCGCCTCCTGCACGGACGCCTCGGCCAGCAGCGCGGAGATCACCGTCTCGGCCCGCCCCTCGGGCAGCGCGAGCCGCTCGCGGATGGCCAGGGCGGCCGTCTTGTGCGAGGCGCCGAGGGCGAGGAGCTCGCTCACGCATGCTCCTTCTCGCGCGCGGGATCGTCCGCGTCGCGCCGCGCCGCCAGCTCGGTCAGCTCGGTCAGCTCCTTCTCGATCCGTCCGAGCTTCGAGGCCATGATCCCGACGTAGGCGAGGATCAGGGCGAGGAAGACCAGGTACGCCGCCGCGACGTACGCGCCGGCCTCGTCGAGCGGGAGGGCGGGGCCCATCTCAGGCGGAGGCCACCCGGCGGCGCAGCGCGGCGAGCTGCGCGCGGGCGTGCTTGGAGGAGAGCTCGAACTTCCACAGGGTGACGAACAGCAGCGTCATCCCGGCCAGGGCGACGAGGAAGGTGAAGAACATCGACCCGGGCATCCCGCCGCCGGTCTGGTCGAGCACCCGCGGGTGCACGAGCGCCGCCTGCGCGAAGCGGACCGACATGAAGCAGAGCGGGACGAACGCGCCGCCGATCACCGCGAAGACCGCCGCGTAGCGCATCTGGCGGTCCGGGTCCTCGATCGCGAAGCGCAGCGGCTGGTAGCACGCGTAGAGCAGGAAGACGATCAGGAAGGCGACGAGGGTCGGCTCGTCCCACACCCACCAGGCGCCCCACGACGCCTTGGCCCAGATCATCCCGGTGGCCAGCGTGGCGACCCCGAGGATGATCGACAGGTGGATCGCCACGTAGGACTTCATGTCGTGCTCGCGCGACCCCGAGCGCAGGTGCTTGATCCCGTAGACGCCGCCCGTGACGAAGCCGCCCAGCGCCACGAGGGCCAGCGGCACGTGGAGGTAGAAGATCTTCTGGATGAACCCCTGGTCGGCGTCGAGCGGCGCGTAGAAGAAGACGAGCGCGAAGGCGCCGATCAGGGCCGCAACGGAGGCGATGGAGAGGGGCTTGAGTCCCCGGCCGTACATGTCAGTCCTCCAGGAGGAAGTCGAAGACCGCCACGGCGATCAACCCGAAGACCACATCGTAGAGGCCGAGGATCGCCAGCCACCGCCCGGGGAGCGCGCCGGCGCCGCCCTCGGCCAGCAGCGGCGCGGTGGCCTCCGCCCCGGCGATGACGATCGGCAGCAGGAGCGGCAGGGCGAGCAGCGGGACGATGAGGTCCCGGGCCCGGGTCTGGACGGCCAGGGCGCCCACCAGCGTGCCCACCACCGCCACCCCGGCGTTGGCCAGGGCGAGGACGAGCGGGAGGCCGGGGAACGCCTGGAAGGGGGAGGGGCCGAGGAGGAGCACGCTGTAGACGGATACGGCCACCAGCTCCACCGCGCTCAGGAACCCGAACAGCAGCAGGGCCTTGGCGACGAACATCGCCGTCCGGTCCACCGGGGCGAGCAGGAAGCCGTCGAAGCCGCCCTGCTCGCGCTCGGCGACGAACAGCCGGTTGATCCCCAGCACGGCCGCGAAGAGCAGCGTCACCCACAGCACGCCGGCGGCCAGGTCGCCCTCGAGGCGCTCGCGGTCGAGCGCGAAGCGGAAGACGACGAAGGTCGAGACGGAGAAGAGCACCATCGCCGGAACCGACTCGCGCGTGCGCAGCTCGAGCCGGAGGTCCTTGCGCAGCAGCGCGGCGACGACCGGCCTCATCCGTAGAGCCCCGACACGTCCGCGCTCGCCGGCGGGGCGAGGACCTCGACGCGGCCGCGGCGCAGCCCGAGGACGAGGTCGGCCTCGGCCAGCCCCGAGTCCACGTCGTGGGAGATCAGCACGCGCGTCGTCGCGCTCGCCGGTCCGATGAGCGGCGCCACCGCGGCCACCGCCGCCGGGTCGAGGTTCGCGTAGGGCTCGTCGAGCAGCAGGAGCTCGGGCTCGTGGAGCACCGCCCGGCAGATCGCCACGCGCTGGATGAGCCCCCGCGACAGCGTGCGCACTGGGTCGTCGCCGCGGCCCGCGAGCCCGACCTCGTCGAGCAGCGCCTCGATCCGGGCGGGGGCGACGGCGTGCAGCCGGGCGTGGAAGCGCAGGTTCTCACGGGCCGAGAGCTCGGAGTACAGCAGCGGGTCGTGGGCCAGCAGGCCGAGGCGACCGCGGACCCGGTAGCCCTGCGCGGGCAGCTCCGCGCCCAGGACGCGCGCCGAGCCGTCGTGGGGCCGCAGGAGCGTGGCGAGGATCCGGAGGAGGGTGGTCTTGCCCGCCCCGTTGCTCCCCAGGACGGCCAGCGTGGTGCCGGCCGGGACCCGCAGCGAGACGCCGTCGAGGGCGAGCCGCTCGCCGTAGCGCCGGGTCACCCCGTCGAGCTCGATGGCCGCTGGCTCCACGCGCGCGACCCTAGTAGCGTCGGCACAGGGGCGACCCGTCCGGGGGAGGGTCGCCGCAGCCACGTCGCCAGGAGGATCCGTGTCCGATCTCACCACCGCACTCGACGCCGTGCTCGAGCGGACGGTCTCGACGCCGCCCGGCGTCCCGGGGGTCGCCGCCGTCGTCACCGACCGGGAGGGAAACCGCTACGAGGGCGCGGCCGGCGTGCGCGTCCTCGGCGAGGGCGCCGAGATGACCCCCGACACGGTCTGCTCGATCTTCTCGACCACCAAGGCGGTGACCGGCACCGCCTGCCTGCAGCTCGTCGAGGAGGGGCGCCTGGACCTCGACGCCCCCGCCAAGGAGTACGCGCCCGCAATCGGCGAGCGGCAGGTGCTCGACGGGTTCGCCGCCGACGGGACGCCGAAGCTGCGCCCGCCCAAGCACGACATCACCACCCGGATGCTCCTCCTCCACACGGCGGGCTTCGGCTACGACTTCTTCAACGAGCACTACCACCGGCTCGCGCAGGAGCACGGCCAGCCCAGCGTCATCACCGCGTCGCGGGCGGCGATCGAGACGCCGCTCCTCTTCGACCCGGGCGAGCAGTGGGAGTACGGCTCGAACCTCGACTGGGCCGGCCAGGTCGTGGAGGGGATCACCGGCCGGCGCCTCGGCGAGGTCTTCCAGGAGCGGATCTTCGGTCCGCTCGGGATGGACACGACCGCCTTCGTCCTGACGGACGAGATGCGCGCGCGGTTCGCCCGGATCCACCAGCGCGAGGAGTCCGGCGAGCTCACGCCGCTGGTCGACTTCGAGCTGCCGCAGGACCCCGA
Organism: uncultured Solirubrobacter sp.; assembly: GCA_937871635.1. Taxonomy (GTDB): domain Bacteria; phylum Actinomycetota; class Thermoleophilia; order Solirubrobacterales; family Solirubrobacteraceae; genus JACCYI01. The sequence goes on along the minus strand of CALMNS010000321.1, from coordinate 10,246 downwards.
GGTGCACATGGGCGGCCACGGACTGCACTCGACGGCGCTCGACTACGCGAAGTTCATCCGCATGTGGCTCAACGACGGCGCGGGTCCCGACGGGCCGGTGCTCCGCCCGGAGACCGTGGCGATGGCGGTCCAGAACGGGCTCGGCGACCTCAAGGTCAAGTTGCTCCCGGGGGTGATCCCCACGCTGAGCCACGACGCCGAGTTCTTCCCCGGCATGCCGAAGTCGTGGGCGCTGACCTTCATGCTCAACGACGAGGACGCGCCGACGGGCCGCCCGGCCGGTTCGCTGGCGTGGGCGGGCCTGCCGAACCTCTTCTACTGGATCGACCGCCGCAACGGCCTGGGCGGCTTCTGGGCGACGCAGATCTTCCCGTTCGCCGACCCGGCCTCCGTCGGCGGCTACCTCGACTTCGAGACGGCGGTCTACGAGGACGCGAGGGCGCCCGTGGCCGCCTGAGCGGCGGCGATCAGCGCCCGCACCCCGTCCTCGTCCCCGGCCCGGAGCAGCTCGATCGGGTCGGGGTCGCCGTTGACGATCTCCTCGAAGAACGCCTTGCGGTCCTGGTAGGTGGGCAGCGTCCCCTTCGCCCAGCCCCGGACCTCGTTGAGCATCACCGCGAGGCGCGCGTACGGCTCGCCGTACTCCGCGGCGATCTGGCGCTTCATGCGCTTGGCGAGGGCGGGCGACGCCCCGGCGGTGGAGATCGCGATGGCCAGCGCGCCGTTGCGCACGATGGCCGGGAGGATGAAGTTGCACAGCGGCGGGACGTCGACGACGTTGACGAGCATCGCCCGCCGCTCCGCGTCGTCGTAGACGGCGATGTTCACGTCGGTGTCGTCCGTGGCGGCGATGGCCATGAAGGTGCCCTCGAGGTCGCCCGTGACGTAGTCGCGCTCGATCCACTCGATCGAGCCCTCCTCGGCGAGGCGGACGAGCTCGGCGTTGCGCAGCTCGGGCGCGATGACCACCACGCGGCCGTCGCAGGCGAGCAGCCCCTCGACCTTCTCGAGCCCGATCTCGCCGCCGCCGACCACCACGCAGCGGCGGCCCGTCAGCTTGAGGCAGGCGATGTAGAAGGGGGTGTCGAGCATCCCCTGCACGCACGTCTGGTCGCAGATCCCCTTGCGGAACTGACAGACGCATTCCTTGCCTGCGTAGGCTTGAGCCGGCATCTGCGCTACACCGTACTCAGGCCAGGATGCCCCAAGACGCCTACTTCTCCGATGACTCGATGCTCCGGATCGTGCACCGCGAGTTCGCGGTCGCGCTCTCGGGCCAGCGGGCGCTGCTCATGCAGGCCACGCACCCCGTCGCCTTCGCCGGCTTCTTCGCGCACACGGGGGCCATGGACGAGCCGTACGAGCGCCTCAACCGCACCGCCCAGGTGATGGACACGATCGCCTTCGGCTCGCGCGAGAAGGCCGACCGGATGACCCGGCGCGTGCGCGCCATGCACCGCAAGACGCGGGGGGTGACCGAGGACTGGGCGGGCCGCTTCCCGCCCGGGACCCCCTACGCCGCCGACGACCCTGTCCTGCTGTTCTGGATCCTGTCGACGCTCGTCGACTCCGCGCTGCTCGTCTACGAGCGCTACGTCCGCAAGCTCTCGCGCGACGAGCGTGACGCCTACTGGCAGGACTACAAGGTGATCGGGAACCTGTTCGGGATCGACGACGCCGACATGCCCGAGACGATCGAGGACTTCGACGCCTACATGCACGGGATGCTGACCGGCGATGACCTGTACATCACCGACGAGGCGCGCGAGCTCGCCGTCCAGATCGTCCTGCGCCCGCCGGTCCCCTTCGCCGCCAAGCCGCTGCTCGAGCTGGCCAACCAGATCACCGTCGGCATGCTGCCGCCGGACATCCGCCGGGGCTACGGCCTGAGCTGGGATCCCGTCCGCGGTCTGGCCGCCCGCGGGGGCGCCGAGTACGTCAAGCGCCTGGTGGTGCCCGTGCTCCCGGAGCGGCTCCGGTACGTCTCGAGCGCCCGGTCGACCGCCGCGTAGCTCAAGGCACGGCGCCCGAGCGCGCCCGGGACGAGCCCCATACGCTCAGCGTGGGCGTCTCGCCGAGGCTCTCCCAGCGGACGACTCCGACCTCGACGGCGTCCAGCGCGTCCCCGGCGCCGAGGGCGTACGGCGCGCCGTCGACCTCGACGACGAGGGCGCCGCGCTCGACGAACACGAAGACGGTGGATCCAGCCACCGGCAACGGCGCCTGGCCTCGCTCGCCGGGCTCCGACAGCAGCGACGCGACGCGGAGGCGCAGGTCCGCAAGGTCGAGGACCAGCGGTCCGGGCTGCGCCGGCGTGATGTCACCTGAGCGCACCTGCGGGCGGTCCTCCTCCCTCAGCAGCTCGTGGAGCGTCAGACGCAGGGCATGCACCAGTCGCGCGAGCACCGGAAGGGAGGGCATGTGGGCGCCCTTCTCGATCGCGGAGAGGTAGGAGACCGAGAGCGCCGCCTCGCCGGCGACGTCCGCGAGCGTCCGGCCGAGCGCCCGGCGGCGCTCCCGGAGGCGCACGCCCAGGCGCTCCGCGAGGGCCTCGCCCTGGTCGTCGCGTGTCAGATGATCGGCGGATCGACCAGCCACACGGTCTCCAGCGGCTCCTCGGAGGTCACCGTGAGCGCGTGCTCCAGGTGGGAGGTGTAGTGGACGAAGCGACCCGGGCGCAGGTCGTATCGCTCCCCGGCGATCTCCAGATGTCCCTCGCCTGAGCGGACATAGAAGAACCGCTCACCGAAGTGCCGTGAGCTCAGGTTGTCGCTCGCCTGCGTGTACCGTGCGATCAGCGCGGAGAAGGCGCCGTCCGAACCGCGGCTGGCCAGCACGACGTACTCGGTGGTGGGGTCCTGCGCGATGCGGATCCGGCGCGAGTCGCCGGCCCGCGAGACCCGGACGCGCGGCGCCTCCTCCTCGGGGAAGAACGTGGCGACGTCGGCGCCGAGCGCCGCCGCCATGTCGGCCAGCGCGCTCAGCGCGGGAACGGCCATGCCGTTCTCGATCTGCGACAGGTAGCCCGTCGTGAAGCCGGTCTCCTCGGCCACCTGGGCGAGGGTCATGCCGCGCGACCATCGCATGGCGCGCAGTCTCCGACCGAGCCCGTCCCCGACCTCCTGCATCCGGGCAGCATAACCCGCGGTTCCTTGACATTCCTGTCACGGTAAAGCTACCTTGCTGAGACCGTAAGAGGGGGCGCCATGCTGGCTCGCAGCATCCTGTTCATGCAGCCCCGGGAGGGGTGCCGGGAGGATCTCGTCGCGACGTTCGAGCGGCTGCAGATCCCGGAGACCGCCCTCCGTCAGGACGGGTGCCTCGGAGTGGAGCTCCAGGTCCCGCCGGACGAGACGGGTCCCGTGCTCGTCACCGCCCTGTGGACGAACCGCACCGCCTACGACGGCTGGCTGAGCAACCCGCGCCGGGAGGAGACGAGCGAAGAGCTCTTCGCGCTGCTCACGGAGCCGCCGGAGGGCGTCGTCTACGACATCCGGGTAGCCGCCGGCCCGCTCGCCGGCACCGAGGGCGGCACCGCGTGAGCAGTTACCGGGTCTCGATGGACATCGGCGGCACCTTCACGGACGTGGTCGCCTACGACGAGCAGAGCGGCACCTACGCCGTAGGCAAGGCCTCGACCACGCCGGCCGACCTGACGGAGGGCGTCCTCGCCGGCTGCGAGCAGGTGGTCGGCTCGCCCGGCGACGTCACCTTCACCGTCCACGGCACTACCCAGGGTCTCAACGCCTTCCTCCAGCGGCGCGGTGAGCGGGTGCTCCTGCTCGCCACGCGGGGCGCCGGCGACGTCTACCACATCGCCCGCGGCAACCGGACGCGGCTCTACGACGTCCACTTCCGCAAGCCCGAGCCGCTCGTCCGGCGCGCCGACATCGTGGAGATCGACGGCCGCCTGGACTCCGCGGGCACCGAGCTCGAGCCGCTCGACGAGGCGGGCGTGCGCGCCGCCGCCCGCCGGGTCCGCGAGGAGGGCTTCGGCGCGGTGGCCGTCGGCTTCCTCTTCTCCTACGTCAACCCGGAGCACGAGCTGCGCGCGCAGGCCATCCTCCGCGACGCGCTCGACGGCGTGACGGTGTCACTGTCGCACCAGGTCGCCCGCGAGTGGCGGGAGTACGAGCGGACCTCCTCCGCCGTCGTCGACGCCTACACGGCGCCCATCGTCCGCCGCTACCTGGAGCGCCTGGAGACCGAGCTGCGCTCACGCGGGCTCGCGGTGCCCCTGCACGTCATGCAGTCCAGCGGCGGCATCGTCACCGCAGAGTCGGCGCGCGAGCTGACGCTCCAGACCCTCCTCTCGGGCCCCGTCGGGGGCACGATGGGCGCCGTCGCCCTCGCACGGATGCTCGCCCGGCCCAACCTCGTCTGCGTCGACATGGGCGGGACGAGCTTCGACGTCTCGCTGGTCATCGACGGCGCCCCGGACGTCTCCTCCGAGGCCGAGCTCGAGGGCTTCCCGCTGCTGATGCCGGTCGTCGACATCCACACGATCGGCGCGGGGGGCGGATCGCTCGCCTACCCCGAGGCAGGCGGCCTGCGCGTGGGTCCTGAGAGCGCGGGGGCCGACCCGGGGCCGGCCTGCTACGGCCGCGGCGGCGACCGGCCGACGGTGACGGACGCCAACGTGGTGCTCGGCCGGGTCGACGAGGGGAACTTCGCGGGCGGCTCCATGACGCTCGACGCCGCCGCCGCGCACGACGCCGTGGGCCGGCTCGGCGACGAGCTCGGCCTCGGGACCGCGGAGCTGGCCGAGGGGATCTGCGACGTGGCGAACGCGAAGATGGCGCAGGCGATCCGGACGCTGACGGTCGAGAAGGGGATCGAGCCGCGGGACTTCGCCCTGGTGGCCATCGGCGGCGCGGGACCGATGCACGCCGTCTTCCTCGCCCGCGAGCTCGGGATCGGCGAGGTCCTGGTGCCGCGCTTCCCCGGGGCCTTCTCGGCCTGGGGAATGCTCGAGACGGAGGTCCGCAAGGACACGAGCCGTCCCTACTTCAGCCCGCTCGCCGAGGTCGACCTCGACGACCTCGTGCGCCTGCTCGACGAGCTCGAGCACGAGGGCTTCGCCGGCCTGGCCGACGAGGGCATCGCCCGTGAGACGGGCCGCGTCGAGCACGCGCTCGACCTGCGCTACGTGGGCCAGGAGTACTCGCTGACCATCGGGCTCACGGGCGCGGGTGAGCCGCGCGCGGCGGACTTCGAGCGCGCCCTGTCGGATCGCTTCCACGCGGCGCACGCGACGCGCTTCGGCCACGCGAACCCGGGGGCGCCGGTCGAGGTCGTCGCCGTCCGCACGGCCGCGCTCGGGGATCTCGGTCGCGCCGATCCCGCCGCGCTCCAGGACGGGGGCGGGGCGGAGTACCCGGCCGACGTGCGCCAAGTGACCTTCGGGAGATCGCCGCAGGACACGGCGATCGTCCGTCGCGAGGACCTGTCCCGGGGAGCCGTGGTGGAGGGTCCCGCGGTCATCTCAGAGCAGACGGCGACGACCGTCGTCCCGCCGGGCGCGTCCGCCAGCGTGGACCCCATCGGGACGCTCGTCGTGCGTGTCGGAGAGGAGCCGTAGTCATGGCGAGGACCGCCGTCGATCCGATCACCACGGAGATCGTCCGCAGCGCCTTCAAGGCGGCCGCCGACGAGATGAACGCCACCCTCATCCGCTCGGCTTACACCCCGATCATCTACGAGATGAAGGACTGCTCCGTGGCGCTGCTCGACTCGGAGCATCGCGTCCTGGGGCAGTCCGCCGGCCTGCCGATCTTCCTCGGCAACCTCGAGATCTGCACGCGCCTGACCGAGGATGCGTACGGACGCGCGGCCTGGCGGCCGGGGGACGTCTGGATCATGAACGACTCCTACCTGACCGGCACCCATCTCAACGACATGACGATGTTCGGGCCGATCTTCCACGACGACGAGTGCGTCGGCTTCGCGGCCTGCCGGGCGCACTGGCTCGACGTCGGGGCCAAGGACCCGGGCGGGTCGATGGACTCCACTGAGATCTACCAGGAGGGCATCCGCGTGCCGCCGGTCAAGGTGGTCGAGGGCGGCACGGAGCGCCGGGACGTCGTGGACCTGCTCGGCCGCAACTCGCGCTTCTCCTATCCGGCGATGGGCGACCTGCGGGCCCAGATCGCGTGCATCAACACCGGGGCCGCCCGCCTCGCGGCCATCCTCGACCGCCACGGACTCGGCACCGTCCTCGCCGCCCGCGAGGCGATCTTCGCGCAGACCGAGCGCTACGAGCGTGCCGCGATCGCCGGCATCCCGGACGGCACGTACGCCGCCGAGGGCTGTCTCGACGACGACGGCATCACGGGGGAGCCGTGCTGGGTCCGCGTGCGCGTCGAGGTCTCCGGGGACGAGATGACGGTCGACCTCACGGGCTCCGACGACATGCAGGCCGGCCCCGTCAACTGCGGGGAGGCGCAGGCCATCTCCGCGGCCCGGGTGGCCTACAAGCTGCTCATCAACCCGGACAACCCGCCCGACGGCGGCGCCTTCCGGGCGCTGTCGGTCAAGGTGCGGGCGGGCTCGCTGCTCGCCGCGGAGGACCCCGCGCCGTGCCAGTGGTACTTCACGCCGCTCGGCCTGCTGATCGACCTCGTGGTCCGGGCGCTCGCCGAGGTGCTCCCCGAGCAGGCGGCCGCCGCGAGCTACGGCGACTCGATGGTGATCTCGATGTCGGGGCTGGACCCGCGCACGGGGCGGCCGTGGCTCGACCTCGAGCCCACGGTGGGCGGCTGGGGCGCCTGGCAGGGCTCCGACGGGCAGGACGGCCTCATCAACAACGTCAACGGCTCGCTCAAGGACCTTCCGATCGAGGTCTTCGAGACGAAGTTCCCGATGCGGCTGACCGAGTACGGCTTCCGCACGGACACGGGCGGCGCCGGTCGCTGGCGCGGCGGCAACGGCATCGTGCGCCAGTACGAGGTCGGGTGCGATGAGCTCACCCTCTACCTCTGGTTCGAGCGCTCCCGGACGCCGGCGTGGGGTCTGTTCGGCGGTGAGGACGCCACACCGCCCGTCGTCGTCCTCAACCCCGGTCGCCCGGACGAGCGGCGGATGCTCAAGTGCAGCCGCGTCAAGCTGCGCCGGGGCGACGTCATCCGCACCATGACCGGCGGAGGCGGCGGGTTCGGTCCTGTCGGGGACCGCGACCCCGAGCTCGTCCGGGCCGACGTCCGCGACGGCCACGTGAGCCCGGAGGCGGCCCGTGCCGTCTACGGCCTGGAGGTGGAAGGATGACCGACGCCCGCGTCGACCGGCTGCGCGAGGCGGCCTCGGCCGCCGGACTCAAGGCCGTGATGGCGACGAACCCGGCCTCCATCTACTACCTCACCGGCTTCGACCCGCTGGCGCTCGAGCGGCTCTTCGCCGCGGTGGTGCTCACCGGCGGCGGCGGGGCCCTGCTCGTCCCGCGGCTCGACGAGGAGGCGGCCGCCTCGGCGCCCAGCGGGCTCGCCCGCGTCGCCTACGACGCCGCCTCGGACGGCTTCGCGGAGCTCGCGGAGGTCTTCGACGGGGCCCGCGCCGTCGGGGTCGAGGAGGACCACGTCCCCTTCGCCCGCGTCCTACGCCTCCAGGAGCTCGGGGCCGACCCCCGGCCGGCCGGCGCCCTGCTCATGGGGCTGCGCGCCCGCAAGGACCCCGAGGAGATCGAGGCCGTGCGCCGGGCCTGCAGCGTCGTCACGGAGGTGATGGAGCGCATGTTCGCGTCCCTGCGCGTGGGCGACGTCGAGCAGGCCGTCAACGCCCGGGTGGCGTACGAGCTGACCGAGGCCGGGGCCACGGAGTCGCACCCGCTCGTCCTCTTCGGCGCCAACGCCGCCAATCCGCACGGGACCCCGGGCGAGTACGCGCTGGCCCCCGGGGACGTCGTCTGCGCGGACATCTCGGCACGGCTCGGGGGCTACTGGGGCGACCTCACCCGCTGCGCGACCGTGGGGCCGCCCTCGGAGTGGGCGCGCCGGACCTGGGAGGTCGTCAGCCGGGCGCAGGCCGCCTCGATCGCGGCCTGCCGCGCGGGGACCGCGGCCCGGGACGTGGACGCGGCGCAACGGCGGATCCTGGAGGCGGCCGACGACCTGGGGCGCTGCCTGCACGGCGTGGGGCACGCCATGGGCGTGGAGATCCACGAGCCGCCCTTCCTCGTGCCCCGCACCCGGGACTCGCTCGAGGCGGGGCACGTGCTGACGATCGAGCCGGGGCTCTACGCCACCGGCGTGGGCGGCATCCGGCTGGAGGACGACGTGGTGGTGACGGACGGGGAGCCCCGGCTGCTCTCGTCGCTGCCGCTGGAGTTGCGTGAGGTGCCGGCGTGACGCCGGCTCGGACCCGAGGAGGGACATGATGCGGTCGAGATGGAGTGCGCTGGCGGTTGCGGCGCTCATGGCGATGGGGACGGCGGCCTGCGGGTCCGACGACCGCGGGGGCGGCGAGGCCGCCTCGGACGGGGAGGCGAAGAAGGTGTCGAAGGTCGCCTTCTTCGGCTTCGCCGGGGCGAACTCGTTCGCGCAGGCGACCTACGCCGGCATCAAGGAGCAGGCGGCGAAGGAGAACGTGCAGGTCCAGTTCTTCGATCCGAACTTCGACGCCGCGACGCAGGTCTCGCAGATCCAGAACGCGATCACCACGGGCCAGTTCCAGGCCTTCATCGTCCAGGCGAACGACGGCAACGCGGTCGTCCCGCCCATCCGCGAGGCGATCCAGGAGGGCATCACGGTCGTCGGCGAGTTCACGCCGATCGGCACCAAGTACGACACGATCGAGCCGCAGGTCGACGGCCTGATCTTCGTGGGCGAGCCGCCCACGGAGAACGGCACGGCGCTCGGCGAGCTCGGGGTCGAGGCCTGCAAGGGCATGGAGACCTGCGAAGTGGCCTACCTTGAGGGCTTCAAGTCCCTCCCGCTCGACAACGCGCGCACGGACGCCGTCAAGCAGGCGCTGCAGGCCGGCGGCAACGTCAAGCTCGTGGCCTCCGTGGAGGGCGGCTACACGGAGGACTCAGGGCTCAAGGCGGCGCAGAACGTGCTGCAGGCCCATCCGGGCGTCGACGTGATGATCGGCTCCTCGCAGGCGATCGCCGGCGCCGAGCAGGCGGTCGAGGACGCCGAGGGCGAGGTCAAGCTCATCGGCAACGGCGGGTCGCGCCAGGCGGTGAAGGCGGTCAAGGACGGTCGCTGGTTCGCGACCTACGTCTCCGCCGAGAAGTCCGCCGGCGCCAAGGCGGCCGAGCTCGCCATCCGCGCCGCCCGCGGCGAGAAGGTGCCGCAGTCGTTCGATACCCGCAAGCTGCAGGAGCCCAAGGGCACGAAGGCGACCCTGGGCGACTTCGAGGGGCAGTACGACGAGTGACCCCACCGCTGGTCGAGGTCCGGGGGGTCTCGAAGCGCTTCGGCGGGGTGCAGGCCGTGGACGGCGTCAGCGTGGCCATCGAGCCCGCGGCCGTCCACGGCCTGGTCGGCGAGAACGGCGCGGGCAAGTCCACGCTCGCGAAGATCATCGGCGGTGTGCACGAGCCCGACGAGGGCGAGCTGCTGGTGGACGGCGAGGCCGTCCGGCTGCGCGCGCCCCGGGATGCCCTCGCCTCCGGGATCGCCACGATCGCCCAGGAGATCGCGCTCGTGCCGGCGCGCAGCGTCCTGGAGAACGTGTTCCTCGGGCTCGAGGCACGCCGACTGGGCGGCGTGGTGGATCGTGCCCGGCTGCGGCGGCGCTACGCCGAGCTCGAGGACCGCACGGGGTTCGGGCTCGATCCCGAGGCGCGGGTCGGCGCCCTCCGGACGGCCGACCAGCAGAAGGCCGAGATCCTCCGCGCGATCGCGCGCGACGCGCGGCTCATCCTCATGGACGAGCCCACGGCCAGCCTCACGGCGGACGAGAGCCGGCGGCTGCTGGGGATCGTCGAGGCGCTGACGACCTCGGGTACCGCGGTCGTGCTCGTCTCGCACCACCTCGAGGAGGTGCTCGAGTCGGCCCGGACGATCACCGTGATGCGCGACGGCCGGGTCGTGCGCACGGGGCCGGCCGCGAAGGAGACCCCCGCGACGCTCGTCAACGCCATGGTCGGCCGGGCGCTCGAGCTGACGTTCCCGCCCCGCCGTCCTCCGCCGGCCACGGCGGCGGTGGTGCTCGAGGCGCGGGGGCTCTCTCGCGCGCGTGCGGTCGACGACGTGTCGCTCACGGTCCGGGCCGGGGAGATCGTCGGGCTCGCCGGGCTGGTGGGCAG
>CALMNS010000320.1 GCA_937871635.1 uncultured Solirubrobacter sp. | reverse complement strand
CCGTTCGCGGCCGTCGCCGATCACGTGCCCCTGCCGAACGCCGCCCCGCTCACCGAGGTCGACGCCGCCCTCGCCGGCCGGCTCGACGAGGCGACCGTGCGGCGGATCGTCGCCCTGGTGCCCGCCGACTGGCTCGGCGCAGGCGACGGCGAGCCCTACGTCGAGTTCCTCCTGCGGCGTCTCGCGGCGCCGCGGGGCTTCGTCGCCGAGGCAGAGCGGGCCCGCGGGGGCGCCCGTGCCTGATCCGTTCCAGTACGCGCTGCTCCGCGTGGTCCCCGACCTCGACCGGGGGGAGACCCTCAACGCCGGCGTGCTCGTCTTCTGCCGCGCCCGCGGGTTCCTGGCCGCCCGGACCCGGCTCGACCGGGCGAAGCTCGCCGCGCTGGCCCCCGGCGTCGACCCGGCGGCGATCGAGCGCACGCTGCTGGGGCTCGAGCGCGTCGCCGCCGGCGATCCGGAGGCCGGCCCGCTCGCCGGGCTCCCCCTCTCGGAGCGCTTCGGATGGCTCGCGGCGCCCGCCAGCACGGTCGTCCAGCCGGGTCCCGTCCACACCGGGATGTGCTCGGATCCGGCCGAGACCCTCGACCGGCTTTTCGCCACCCTCGTGTCCTGAAGCGCGGGTCGAGGGGTTGGCGCCGGCCCTCGCCGGAAAGAGTGAGGCCATGGCCGTCGGCGAGAACAGGACCTTCACCCGCTCCGAGGAGGAGCTGTCCCTCGAGCGGAGGGTCCGGACGGTGCGCCGCGTGCGCGTCCGCAAGCGGATCGTCGAGGAGTGGGTCGAGGTGCGCGTGCCCGTCCGGCGCGAGGAGCTCGAGATCGTCGAGGAGGAGGTCGCCGCGGGCGACGCCCTCGACGCGGGCGCGGAGCCCCTCTCCGAGCAGACGCTCGAGGTCGTGCTCCACCACGAGGAGCCCGTCGTCACCACCCGCGCCGTGCCGAGCGAGCGCGTGACCGTCACGCGCTACGTGGTCGAGGAGGTGCAGGAGGTCGCCGACACCCTGCGCAAGGAGGTCATCGACCTCGAGGAGCTCCCGCCCCGCGACTGAGGTGCCCGTCGCGGTGGCCGACCTGCGCGCCGTCGAGCTCCTCGCCGACGTCGCGCCCGAGACCCTGCGGCCGGTCGCCGAGGCGGCCCGCGAGCGCAGCTTCGCGCCGGGTGACCGCCTGCTGGAGGCGGGAGCGGCGCCCGAGGACTTCCTGCTCGTGCTCGAGGGCGAGGTCGACAGCGTCCGGCCGGCTGATCCGGACGAGTCGGTACGGCGCCACGTCGCGCCGACCTACCTGGGCGCGATGTCCGTGCTCTCCGACACGGAGTGGCCCGTGAGCGTCGTGGCCGCCACTGCGGGGCGCGTGGCGCTCGTCCCCGCCACCGCGTTCTTCGACCTCCTGCACGCCGACCGCCGGGTCCAGCGGGAGGTGACCCGGGCGATCCTCACGGTCATGCGCCGCATCGAGGCGGTCGCGCAGCGCCAGGAGCGCCTCGCGTCGCTCGGGACCCTCTCGGCCGGCCTCGCCCACGAGCTCAACAACCCGGCCGCGGCCGCCCGCCGGACGGTCGACTCGCTCGCCGAGGCGCTCGAGACGGTGCAGCGCACGCTCACGACCTTCGTCGAGGCGGGGGTGGAGCGCCCCGAGGCGGAGCGGCTCGTCGCGCTGCAGCGCGAGGCCGTCCGCCGGGGCGCCGAGGCCGAGCCGCTCGACATCCTCGACGCATCAGAGCGCGAGGATCGGATGGCCGAGCGCCTCGAGGCCGTCGGGATCGACGAGCCGTGGACGCTCGCCGAGCCCCTGGCCGCCGCCGGACTCGACGAGGGGTGGCTCCACGAGGTCGTCGCCCTCGCGGGACCGGCCGGGCCGGCCGCCCTGCGCTGGGTGGCGGCCTCCCTGACCGCGCGCGGCCTCGCCGACGAGCTGCGCGAGGCCACCGACCGGATCTCGGGTCTCGTGGCGGCGGTCAAGGAGTACTCCTACATGGACCAGGCCGCCGCCCAGGACGTCGACGTCCACTCAGGGCTCGAGTCGACGCTCACCATCCTCGGCCACAAGCTCGGCGAGGGGTCGATCGAGGTCGTGCGCGACTATGAGCGGGAGCTGCCGCGGATCCCGGCCTTCGGGTCGGAGCTCAACCAGGTCTGGACGAACCTGCTCGACAACGCGATCGACGCGCTGGCCGGTCGCGGCACGCTGACGCTGCGCACCCGCTCCGGGCCCGGCGAGGGCATCGTCGTCGAGATCGAGGACACCGGCCCCGGCATCCCGCCCGAGCTGCGCGACCGGGTGTTCGAGCCCTTCTTCACCACCAAGGAGGTCGGGCAGGGCTCGGGTCTCGGCCTCGACACCGCCCGGCGGATCGTCGTCGACCGCCACCGCGGCACCCTCGACCTCGAGTCGACCGGCTCAGGCACGGCCGCCCGCGTCGTCCTGCCGGCTACGTCTTAGGACGCCAGCGCGAGCGGCTGGCGGCGGGCGCCGTAGGCGCGGGAGACCTCCTGGAGGATCTCCACCATCTCCGTCTGGGCCGGCGAGCGGTAGCCGCCCGCGGGGACCGCGACGTAGACGCGACGGTCGTCGACCTGGTTGCCGAGGTCGCGGATGACGATGTCGTCGCGTACGGCGGTCGTCCCGAGCTCGGCGATGAGGGACACGCCGACCCCCGCGGCGACCAGGCCCTGGATCGCGGTCCAGTCGTCGGACTCGAACGCCACGCGGGGTTCGAAGCCGGCCGCCTCGCAGGCTCGCGCCCGGAGCCGGTTGCACGCGCAGGACGAGTCCAGGCCCCCGCCGATCCACGCCTCGTCGGCCAGGTCGCGCAGGCGGATCCGGCTGCGCGAGGCGAGGGGATGGTCCTGGGGCAGGGCGAGGTACATCGGATCGTCGAGCAGGTGGACGAGCTCGATCCCCTCCGGGGTCTGCGGCCGGCCGTGGGCCCCCTCGATGAGGGCGAGGTCGAGGTCCCCGGCGCGCAGCGCAGCGACGGCCTCGTCGTCCTCCTCCTGGATCATCGACAGCTCGACGCCGGGGTGGCGCTCGCGGAACGCGGCGATGGCCAGCGGCATGATGCTCGCGCCGGCCGACTCGAACGCGGCCATGCGCAGGCGGCCGCCGCGGAGGCCGGCGATCGCCTCGAGCTCGGCCTCTGCCTCGGCGAGCCGGGCGAGGATGACATCGGCGTGGCGGACGACGGCCTCCCCCGCCTCGGTAAGGCGGACGCCGCGGGCGCTGCGCTCGACCAGGACGACCCCGGCCTCGCGTTCGAGGGCGGCGATCTGCTGGGAGATCGCGGATTGGGTGAAGGAGAGCGAGTCAGCGGCGGCGCTGAACGAGCCGCGCAGCGCCACCTCCCGGAGGACTCGCATGCGGCGAACGTCGAGCATGAGTGGAACTTATACCAGACTCGCGGAAGCGTCATTTGCACTGATGCGAGCGAGGCGTCAGAGTCCTTCCCATGTCCCCCATCGCCATCCGCCCCGCGCTCCCGTCGGACCGCCGGGCCCTCAACCGCCTCGCCGAGCTCGACTCGGCTCCCGCCCTCCTCGGCCCCGTCCTCGTCGCCGAGGTCAACGGCCGGATCGTCGCCGCCCACGGCGTCCGCTCCGGCGCCCAGATCGCCGACCCGTTCGTCCCCACGGCGGACCTGCTCAAGCTGCTCGAGCTCCACGCTCGTAGTCGCGAGGTCATCGCCGCGTGAGTCCTTAGTCCACGACCCCCGCGGCCGCGGGGGTCGATCGGTCTAAGGTCCGGCGGCGTGTCCCCCCGCCGCCGCCAGGGCGCCGTCCTGCTCGGCGGCGCCGACGCGCTCTACGTCCTGCTCGAGCTCGGCTCGCTCGAGTTCTACTGGAC
>CALMNS010000319.1 GCA_937871635.1 uncultured Solirubrobacter sp. | reverse complement strand
CGGTTCCGCCGGGTCCGGGGGGTCCGACGGATCCGGCGCCCCAGCCCCAGCCCCAGCCGCGGCCCCCGCTGCGGGCGGGGGCGAGTTCGCCCCATGATCCGCCTAGGAGTTGACATGAAGCCCTCCCTCCGTGCCCTCGTGATCGGCCTCGCCCTGGCCGCCGCCTTCGCCTGCGTCCCCAGCCCCGCGCACGCCGGCACCTACGCGGTCAAGGCCTGCGCCGACGGGCGCGGCGAGGCCGACCGCTGGGGTCCGAACGCCTCGTACTACGTCGGTGGGCGGATCGAATGCCCCTGGACGCCCGCGGTGGGCGGTGGGCTGAGCGTCCGGACCTCGGGCGGCCCGAACAGCGCAGCGGGCTCGGTCGTCTTCACCGCTCCGCCCGGCACCACCGTCGCGCGGATGGAGGGCGAGGTCGCCATCACGCAGGACAACGGGTGGCACGTCGGGATCTGGGACTTCCAGCACGGCAAGTGGCTCTGGTGCGGCCCGACCAACCCCTGCAACACCTTCGGCACCTTCGCCAGCTTCGCCTTCGACAACTTCCGCTCGACGCAGCTCGGGGCCTTCGTGATCTGCGGCCGGGCCGCCTGCAGCCCCGGCAGCAGCATCACCCTAAAGAACGTCACCACGATCATCGAGGACTTCTCCCAGCCGGGGCTGACGGTGGACGCGCCCAGCGGGTGGGTGCGAGGGACCGTGCCGATCGGGATCGATGCGAACGACAACGTGGGGATCCGGGCCACCGAGCTCTACATCGACGGTAAGTTGCGAGGGGAAGCTCGTCGTGACTGCGACGCTTATAGGGCCATCCCCTGTCCGAACGGTGGCGGCAGCCTAGAAGTAGCCACGTCGGACGGTTATGCAGATGGTCGTCACGATGTCGGCGTCAGAGCCCTGGACGCCGCGGGCAATGTCGCGACCAGCGACCGTGTCGTTTCAATCGACAACACCGCCCCAGGCCAGATCGGAGAGCCCGCCGTCGAAGGGGGCGATGGATGGCGCTCCTCCAACCGCTTCGACCTCTCCTGGCTAACTCCCCCGCAGACCGGGGTGGCGCCGGTGACGGCGGTCGAGTACGAGCTCTGCCCGGCCGAGAGGCCGAGCGGTGACCCGTCCTGTCGGCGCGGCAGCCAGGCAATCGCCGACCCCGGATCGGCGACGAGCCGGAGCGTGCTCGAGCAGCTCGAGGTGCCCGCAAACGGCGCGTGGACGGCGAGGCTGTGGCTCCGTGACGAGGCCGGCAACCAGAGCATCGACACCGCGAAGACGCTCGTGCTTCGCTTCGACAACGAGCCGCCGTCGCTCGCGTTCCGCCCCTTGGATCCGGAGGATCCGAGGCGACTGCGAGTGCAGGCGACCGATCGCTCAGCCGGGATCGCACGCGCCGCGATCGAGCTGCAGCGGCAGGGTGAGACGACGTGGCGGTCACTCGACGCCGGGCTGGAGGACGGTGGGTTCGCTGTCTCGATCGACGACGAGACTCTGCCCGACGGGACCTACGCGGTCCGCGCGCGAGCCGTCGACCACGCCGGAAACGAACGGACGACCGAGCGCTTCGCGAATGGGGATCCCGCCGCCATCGCCCTGCCGGTCCGGGTCCGGACGCAGCTCGCGGTGGGCCGACCGAAGCGCGTCCGGATCAAGAAGCGCCCGAAGGGCTCGAACCGGCGCTACCGGACGAAGCTGATCAGCCGAGCGAGGGTGCCGTTCGGCCGATCCGTGCGGCTCCAGGGCCGGCTCACCACACCCGGACAGAACCCCCTGCCTGGCACCACCATCCACGTCTTCGAGCAGGTCGAGGTGCCGGGCGTGCCGGAGCGGCAGATCGGGACGGTGACCACCTCGAGGACCGGCCGGTTCGCGTTCCGGCTACCCGAGGGTCCCAGCCGCATCGTCCGCTTCCGGTACGACGGCACCCGGACGATCCGGAGCGGCACCGGGCAGGTCGACATCCGTGTGCCGGCCTCGACTTCGTTCTCCGTGCGCCCAGGCCGCGTCGTCAACGGACAGGTCGTGACCTTCAGCGGCAGGCTCCGCGGCGGCGGCATCCCGGCGCAGGGGAAGCTGATCGCGCTGCAAGCCTTCACCAGAGGCCGGTGGCGTCCCTTCGCGACCGTCCGGGCCGACGCGCGTACGGGCCGCTGGGCGTACCCGTACCGGTTCGACGGGACGCGTGGGCTCGTGCGCTACCGGTTCCGCGCCCGCGTGCTCAAGGAGGCCACCTATCCGTACTCGACCGGCACCAGCGGCCGACGCCGTGTCGTCGTTCGAGGGATCTAGCGCAACTCTCGGCGACGGCGACGTATGTTGCCCTTAGCAGCCGTTTCTTCGAGGAAGGGATCCGACGTGCTCGAGCGCCTGAAGACGCATCTGTCCTATGCGAACGTGATGGCGACCATCGCCGTCTTCGTCGCCCTCGGCGGGACGAGCTACGCGGCGACCAAGCTCGCGCGCAACAGCGTCGGCTCGACGCAGATCCGCGCGAAGGCCGTGGGGTCGAGCGAGCTGAAGTCACGGGCGGTGACCTCGAGCAAGCTGCGGTCCGGCTCGGTGACGGCGAGCAAGCTGTCGACGGGCGCGCGGAACAGCCTGCGGGGCCCTCAAGGGCCCGTGGGACCTGTCGGACCTACGGGACCCACCGGGATCACCTTCCGAGCGGCCGTCACGTCCGCTGGAAGTCTGTCCGCAGGTAACGCATCCGGAGGTGGCGGACGCGTTGGCAACGGCGACTACCGCGTGGGCTTCGATCGCTCAATGGCGGGCTGCGTCTTCACCGCGACGCTCGTCCGAGTCCCCGGCGGGGGAACCGTGGACCCACCGGCCGGCCGCATCACGGCTGCGGAGGACAACGGCAAGATCGCTGTCCGGACCTTTGACGTGGACGGAACCCCTCGGGACCTCCCTTTCCACGTCCTCGCCGCCTGCTGAACTCGCTTGCAGTCGTGAAGTAACTCTTGCACGCCCTCCTATCGTCTGAGGCATGGAGGCAGCCACCGCCCGGGCTCCGAAGCCGGCGCTGATCACCGTCGACGACGACCCGGGGGTGGCGCGTGCCGTGCAGCGGGATCTGCGGCGGCGGTACGGGGACCGCTACCAAGTCCTGAGCGCCCCGAGCGGGCCGGCAGCGCTCGACGTGCTGGGCAAGCTGACGCTGCGCAGCCAGCCCGTGGCGATGATGGTGGCCGACCAGCGGATGCCGGGGATGAGCGGGGTCGAGTTCCTCGAGGAGGCGCTGCAGCAGGCGCCCAAGGCCAAGCGGGTGCTGCTCACCGCCTACGCGGACACGACGGCGGCGATCAAGGCGATCAACGACGTCTCGCTCGACCACTACCTGCTCAAGCCCTGGGATCCGCCCGAGGAGAACCTGTACCCGGTGCTCGACGACCTGCTGGCCGAGTGGCAATCGGGCCTGCTCGCCGACGAGGGCGGCGGGATCCGGGTGATCGGGCACCGCTTCAGCCTGGAGAGCCACAACATCCGTGACTTCCTCGCCCGCAACCAGATCCCGCACCGGTGGTTGGACATCGAGCGCGACGCCGAGGCGCAGCAGCTCCTCGAGGCCGCGCGCGCCGACGGCGGCAAGCTCCCGGTCGTCGTCTTCGAGGACGGCGAGCACCTCGAGGTGCCCGACTCGCTGCAGGTGGCGAGCAAGATCGGCCTCTCGACCCAGGCCCAGGGCGACTTCTACGACCTGATCATCATCGGCGCCGGCCCGGCCGGCCTGGCGGGGGCGGTGTACGGCGCGAGCGAGGGCCTCTCCACCGTGGTGGTCGAGCGCGAGGCGCCCGGCGGGCAGGCGGGCCAGTCGAGCCGGATCGAGAACTACCTCGGCTTCCCGAACGGGCTCTCGGGGGCCGACCTGACGCACCGGGCGAACGCGCAGGCCCAGCGCTTCGGCGCCGAGTTCCTCGCCGTCTCGGACGTCGACGCGATCGAGGCGAAGGGGCCCGCGCGGGTGGTGCGCCTCAACAACGGCACGGAGATCTCCGGCCATGCGGTGCTCGTCGCCACCGGCGTCGCCTACCGCAGGCTCGGCATCCCGGGGGCCGACGCGCTGTCGGGCCGGGGCGTCTACTACGGCGCCGCCCGCACGGAGGCGGCCGCCTGCGAGGACGAGGAGGTTTTCGTCATCGGCGGCGCCAACAGTGCCGGCCAGGCCGCCGTCTACCTCGCCGCCCGCGCGGCGAAGGTCACCATCCTCTACCGCGGCGACTCGCTGGCCAGCAGCATGAGCCAGTACCTGATCGACCAGATCGGCGCGATCGGCAACATCGACGTGCGCACGAACGCCCAGGCCACCGCGGCCCACGGAGAGGCGTCGCTCACCGGCCTGACCATCGCCGACGCGGAGGGCGAGCGCGAGGAGCCGTGCACCTCGGCCTTCGTGTTCATCGGCGCCGCCCCGCGCACGGAGTGGCTCGACGGCAGCATCGCCCGCGACCAGCGCGGCTTCATCATCTCCGGCCCCGACCTCAACAGCCCGCAGGCGCCGCACCCGCGCTGGCCGCTCAACCGCGAGCCGCTGCTGCTCGAGACGAGCCTTCCGGGCGTCTTCGTCGCCGGGGACGCCCGGTCGCAGTCGATCAAGCGCGTCGCGTCGGCGGTGGGCGAGGGGGCGATGGCGGTGCAGTTCGTGCACCAGTACCTGGGGCAGCTGCCCTGATGACCCGCACGCGCGAGGAGGTCGGCGACCTGCTGCGACAGGTCGACCTGTTCGCGGACCTGCCGGGCGAGCGCGTGGAGTGGCTCGCCGAACGGGCCGAGCAGGTCGAGCTCGAGGACGGCGAGCTCTTCGTTCGCCGCGGGCTCCCGGCCCGCCACTGGCACGTCCTCCTCGCAGGAGGCGTTGACTGGCTGCTGGAGCTCGACGGGACCGAGACCGTGGTCAACCACATGGACGCCGTCAACTACATGGGGATGACCACGGTGATGGCCGGCGACGACACCCTGGTCAACGGCGTCGCGGTCGGACCGACGGAGGTGCTGCGCTACACGGAGGCCGACCTGTTCGAGCTCGTCCGCGAGGAGCCCGACGTCCTGCGGGAGATCGTCCGCCAGTTCCGCCCGAACATCGCGCGCGCCGAGGCGATCACCCGCCAGCGCGAGAAGCTCGCCGCGCTGGGCGAGCTCTCGGCCGGCCTCGCGCACGAGATCAACAACCCGGCGGCCGCCGCGCGGCGCGCCGCGGAGGAGCTCGGGCGCCGCGTCGACGTCCTGCGCGGCGGTCTCGGCGGCGCGGCGGCGCTCGGCGTAGC
>CALMNS010000318.1 GCA_937871635.1 uncultured Solirubrobacter sp. | reverse complement strand
GCGCAGACGCTCGAGGCGGGCGTGCGCGCCGCGGAAGGCGCCATCGACTCCGGCGGCGCGGCTGCGACCCTGTCCGCGCTCGTTGCGTTGACGAACGACCTGGGGGGCAGGAGGGCCGGGATATGAGCACGCTCGAACGGATCGTGGAGACGACGCGCGAGGAGGTCGTCGAGCGCAGGGAGGCGCGGCCCCTGGCCCAGCTCGAGGCCGCCCTGGACGCCCGGCCGGAGAGCCGGCCGTTCGGCGAGGCGCTCGTGCGGCCGGGGATCTCGGTCGTCGCCGAGCACAAGCGGCGCTCGCCGTCGGCGGGCGAGATCCGCTCCGACCTGCGCCTCGAGGAGGTCGTCCTCGCCTACGAGCGAGGCTCGGCGGCGGCCCTCTCGATCCTCACCGAGGGCCCCAACTTCGGCGGCTCGCTCGACGACCTGGTGACCGCCCGGGAGATCACCGAGCTCCCCGTGCTGCGCAAGGACTTCATCGTGGACCCGTACCAGGTCTACGAGTCGGCGGCGGCCGGGGCCGACGCCATCCTGCTCATCGTCGCCGCGCTGCACCCCGAGGACGTCTACGAGCTCCACCGCGAGGCGCGCGGCCTGGACCTCGACGTGCTCGTCGAGGTGCACGATCGCGAGGAGCTCGAGGTGGCGCTCGACGTGGACGCCGACGTCCTGGGCATCAACAACCGCGACCTGTCGGACTTCTCGGTCGACCTCGAGCGCACCTACGCCCTGCTGGCCGACGTCCCGGCCGGCAAGACGGTGGTCTCGGAATCCGGCCTGCACTCCCGCGAGCAGCTCGAGGCGCTCGAGCAGGTCGGGGTCGACGCGGTGCTGGTGGGGGAGGGCCTGATGCGCGCGCGGGACGTCGAGGCCGCCTGCCGCGACCTCACGGGGCACGCCGAGGCGCTTTAGCCCGGGTTCACGCCGCCGACCCACCATCGGGGGAGTCCATGCGCGCCCGGTCGCCCGAGTCCCTCTTCGCTCCGATCCTGCTCGCCGCCCTGATGGGCGGCGGCATCACCGCGGGCGCGCTCATCGGGGCCGACGCCGTCGGCGGCGAGCGGACCACCACGGTCGTCCAGCAGACCCCGATCGGCGAGGGCGCCGGCGGCGGCTCGGGCAAGGGCATGACGGCGCGGGACATCTACCGGCGCGACGCCCCGGGGGTGGTCTTCGTCCGGGCGCAGACCGTCGAGCGCTCGGCCTCCCCGTTCGACCTGTTCGGCGGCAGCCAGGCGCCGCCGTCGGGCGTCTCGACCGGCTCGGGCTTCGTGGTCGACAAGGAGGGCTTCATCCTCACGAACGCCCACGTCGTCTCGAGCTCCACCGACGTGCGCGTCTCCTTCTCGGACAAGACCACCGCGAGTGCCCGGATCGTCGGCAAGGACGAGTCCACCGACCTGGCGCTGCTCAAGGTCGACCCGGCGCGGCTCGACCTCAAGCCACTCGCCCTGGGCGACTCGAAGTCGGTGCAGGTCGGGGATCCGACGGTCGCGATCGGCAACCCGTTCGGCCTGGACCGCACGCTGACCACCGGTGTCGTCTCCGCGCTCCAGCGCCGCATCTCGGCGCCCAACGGCTTCGGCATCGACAACGTCATCCAGACGGACGCCGCGATCAACCCCGGCAACTCGGGCGGTCCCCTGCTCGACGCCGCCGGCCGGGTGATCGGGATCAACTCCCAGATCGCCACGGGCGGCTCGGGCGCCTCCGGCGGCTCGGTCGGCATCGGCTTCGCCGTGCCGGTCAACACCGCCAAGAAGGTCATCCCGCAGCTCAAGTCGGAGGGGCGCGTCCAGCGCGCGTACCTCGGGATCACCGGCGTGGGGATCGACCAGTCGCTCGCCCCGCTGAACCTCCCCGCCTCGCGCGGCGTGCTCGTCCAGGAGGCGACCCCGGGCGGCCCGGCCGCCGACGCCGGCATCCGCGGCGGCGACCCGGGGTCCTCGGCCTCGGTCGACGGCTCGCCGGTCGCGCTCGGCGGCGACGTGATCGAGGCGGTCGACGGCAAGCCGGTCGATTCGATGGACGACGTGGTGCAGGCCGTCGACCGCCACCGGCCCGGCGACCGCGTCGTCGTCCGGGTGCTCCGCGACGGCCGGCGCCTCGAGCTGCCGGTCACGCTCGAGAACCGCCCGGCGCGCGCCCCCGCCTCGCCCTGACGCCCAGATCCGCGAGCGCCATGCCCGGGGCAAGCTCGCCCGGGTCGGCGCGGATTACGGCGTGCGGGCGTGCTCCCGTGGGGCTGCGGCGTTGAGGCGGACCGGACGTCAACGGCTCGGGTGAGGGAGCGAGGAAGGGGCGCGTCCGTCAGGCCGCCCGCGCCGGTCCCTCCCCGAGCCACCACCGCCCAGGGCCTCGATCCGCTCCGTGGCGCGCGAGACGACGTTCGGAGCGGATCGTGGCCTCTCTGGGGGCTTCGATCCGCTGCGTGACGTGCGAGACGACGTTCGGAGCGGATCGTGGCCCCTCCCGGAGGGACGCCCCGCGCGCCGGCCGCGCGCCCCGGCCGCGCGCCCCGGCCG
>CALMNS010000317.1 GCA_937871635.1 uncultured Solirubrobacter sp. | reverse complement strand
ACGCCGTCGAGCGTCGCGCCCGCGCCGAGCGCCGCCGTGCCGGCCGCCTGGATGACCGGGCCGTCGGCCAGCGGGTCGGAGTACGGGACGCCGAGCTCGACGAGGTCCGCGCCGCCGTCGGCGTAAGCGTGCCCGATGGCCGCGGACGTCTCGAGGTCCGGGAAGCCGCCCATCAGGTAGGGCATGAGGGCCGCCCGCTTGCCCGAGTCGGCGAAGGCGGCGGCGATCCGGTCGGGGCCGGGGCCGGGGCTCACCCCTGCGCCAGGACCTCGGCGAGGTCCTTGTCGCCCCGCCCGCTCAGGCAGATGAGGTCGAGCGCGTCCGCCGCCCCGTCGGGGTTGGCCAGCACCCAGGCGATGGCGTGGGAGGACTCGAGCGCCGGGATGATCCCCTCGAGCTCGGCCACCCGGCGGAAGGCGGCGAGCGCGTCGGCGTCCGTGACGGCGACGTAGTGGGCGCGACCCACGTCACGCAGGTGGGCGTGCTCCGGGCCCGTGCCGGGATAGTCGAGGCCCGCGGAGATCGAGTGCGCCTCGGTGATCTGCCCCTCGTCGTCCTGCATGATCGCCGAGTAGGAGCCGTGCAGGATCCCGCCGCGCCCGCCCACCGTCAGCGGTGCGCCGTGCCGGCCGGAGAGGAGCCCCTCCCCCGCCGCCTCGACGCCGATGAGGTCGACGCCCTCGTCCCCCACGAAGGGGGCGAACATCCCGATCGCGTTCGAGCCGCCGCCCACGCAGGCGACCACCCGCCGCGGCAGCCGGCCGCAGGCCTCGAGCGCCTGGGCCCGCGACTCGTCGCCGATGATCCGCTGCAGGTCGCGGACGAGCGCCGGGAAGGGCGCCGGCCCAACCGCCGAGCCGATCATGTAGTGCGTGGTGGCGGAGTTCGTGACCCAGTCGCGGATCGCCTCCGAGACGGCCTCCTTGAGGGTGCGCGCGCCCGCCTCGACGCCGACCACCGTGGTGCCCATCAGCTCCATGCGGCGCACGTTGGGCTCCTGGCGGCGCATGTCCTCGGTGCCCATGTAGACGATGCACTCAAGGCCCAGCAGCGCGCAGGCGGTGGCCGAGGCGACGCCGTGCTGGCCCGCGCCCGTCTCGGCGATGATCCGCTGCTTGCCCATCCGCTTGGCCAGCAGCGCCTGGCCCAGGGCGTTGTTGATCTTGTGCGCGCCCGTGTGCAGCAGGTCCTCGCGCTTGAGCCAGACCTCGTGGCCGACGACCTCCGAGAGGCGCCCGGCGCGATAGAGCGGGGTCGGGCGACCGGCGAAGTCGCGCAGCAGCCGGCCGAGCTCGACGCGGAACCCGTCGTCCTCGCGCGCCTCGAGCCACGCCGCCTCGAGCTCTGAGAGCGCCGGCATCAGCGTCTCGGGGACGTACTGGCCGCCGTAGCGGCCGAAGCGGTGTTGGAGGCCCGGGGCGACGCTCATGAAGGGAAACCTAGAGGGCCGGCGACGGCATCCGGCCGTCGCTGGGTGACGGACCGCTCCGTCCGGTCGCACTCGCCGGGGCTTCGCCCGCCTCGTGGACGGCCCGGAGGAAGGCGGCGACGCGCGCGGGGTCCTTGATCCCGGGCCGCCCCGGGACCTCGACGCCCGACGCGACGTCGACCGCGTAGGGCCGGACCGCCTCGATCCCCGCCGCGACATTGTCGGCGTCGAGGCCGCCGGAGAGGAGCTTGGGGACCGCGGAGCGCCGCCGGCTGGCCAGCGCCCACTCCCAGGTGGCGCCCGAGGCCTCGCGCCGGCCCGGGAGGCGCGAGTCGAGCAGGTGGAAGTCGACGGCGCGGAAGATCTCGACGGCCTGCAGGTCGGCCCCCGAGGTGACGGTCACCGCCTTGATCACCTTCGCGCCCGTGCGCCGCCCGGCCTCGGCGCAGAACGCTGGGCCCTCGTCGCCGTGGAGCTGGAGGTGCGTGAGGTGAAGCGTCTCGGCCGCCTCGGCGACGTCGGCGAGCGACGGGTTGACGAAGACGCCGACGAGCTGCGCCGAGCGCCGCACCCGCGCGGTGATCGCGGCGGCCGCCTCGACGCCGACGGCGCGCGCCGACCCGGGCCACAGGATGAAGCCGAGGGCCCACGCCCCGTGCTCGATGGCCACCTCGGCGTCCTCGAGCCGGGTGATGCCGCAGATCTTCGCTCGGGTCACCCCGAGAGCCTAGGACGCCCCCGGGCCGTGGTGCTCGTCGGTGGGGCGATCGAGCTCGGCGGGGGCGCGCGGCCGGGG
>CALMNS010000316.1 GCA_937871635.1 uncultured Solirubrobacter sp. | reverse complement strand
CGCCGCGCGTCGACGAGGACGACGCCGCCGGCCTGGAGGAGCACCGCCACCCGCACGCGGTCCACCCACCCGACGCCGACCGCCGCGATCGGCATCGGCACGTCGCGCACGAGCGAGAGGCTCGCCGGATCGATCAGCCGCAGGCCGGTCCGCGCGAACGTCCCGACCGCGAGGGTCCGCCGGTCCGAGGAGAGCGCCCAGGCGTCGTGGTACTCACCCAGGTCGAAGCCGCCCCCGCGCGGCGCGAGCGTGTCCGCGTCGAGACGGCGCAGCTCCGTGGTGCCGGCGTCCAGCGGCGTGGAGATGGTGAGCACGGTCCCGTCGGCCGGCGCCCCCGACGAGGCCGCGTCCGCGCCGCAGCCGGCGATCGCGACGCAGGCGAGCATCGCGGCGACGCCGCGGCGGCTCGACGACGGCTGGGGGCGGCGGAGCGCCATCGCGCCACATCTTCGCAGCGCCCGGCGCTCGACGCCTGACGTAGGTTCCCGTCGTGCTGCCCGACGCTCATCGCCGAGCCCTCGGCAGGATCTCGGACCGCCTGGCGCGCTCTGGGACGCCGTGGGCGGTGACGGGCAGCGTGGCGCTGGCGCGCGTGGACCACGCCCGTGGCGCTCGACGAGAACACCGTGTGGATCGACGTGGAGGACCGCCGCCTGCCGGTGCTGAGCCGCGCCTGCCTGCGCGCGATCTACGCCGCGACGGGCCGGCCGCCGACGGTTCGCCCGTGAGCTTCGCCCGGCGCCGGCGGTCTGATGGCCCGGACCGTCGGCCGGACGCAGCCCGCCACGCCGTGAACCTCGGGTGTCCGCAGGCGCCGCGGCGGGGATAGCCGGAGCAACCCGCTTCGCACGACTCCGGAGACACGATGTTCAAGCGGCCTGAGGACTACCGGATCAGCCTCGACGGCGGATCGCCGCGGCCCGAGGACCTCGCCCTGCTCGACCGGCTGCGCGGCGAGCACCACGCCGACCTCTCCCGTCCGCGGAGGGTCCGGCTCATCATGCGCTTCCCGAGCGAGGCGCTCGCCTTCGAGGCCGGCCGCCTCCTGCACTCGGCCCGCTTCGAGATCGCCGGGCTGCCGCCGTCGGACGCCGAGGAGCGCTGGGGCGTGCGCGCGATCGGCGAGGCGCAGGTCGACCACGTCAACGTCGCCGACTTCCGGGCCCGCTTCGAGGCCATCGCGCGCTCCTACGGCGGCGAGCTCGACCGCTGGGAGGCGGCCGCGGCCCCGTGATCACGCTCCACCTCGGGGACATCACGAAGGACGCGGCGGCCGACGCGATCGTCAACGCGGCCAACGAGAGCCTGCTGGGCGGCGGCGGGGTCGACGGCGCGATCCACCGGGCGGCGGGGCCCGGCCTCCTCGAGGAGTGCCGCACGCTTGGCGGCTGCCCGACGGGCGAGGCGAAGATCACGGGCGCCTACGACCTCCCGGTCCGGCACGTCATCCACACGGTCGGGCCGGTCTGGCGGGGCGGCGGTCACGGAGAGCCCGAGCTGCTCGCCTCGTGCCACCGCCGGAGCATCGAGCTGGCCGCGGCCGCCGGCTGCGCGCGCGTGGCGTTCCCGGCCATCTCGACCGGCGTCTACGGCTACCCGGTCGAGCTGGCGGCCGAGGTCGCCGTCCGCGCCACCCGCGAGGCGCTCGCCCGGCACCCCCAGGTCGTCGAGGCGCGTTTCTGGCTCTTCGGCGAGCCCGCGCACGACGCGTTCGCCGCCGCGCTCAGCTGACCCAATCCGGCTGGCAGGCCGGGCACCGGTACATCGTGCGCAGCGCGAGCTCGAACCGCTCGACCGGGGTGGCGCACCGCCCGCACCGGTCGCGCCGGTAGACCCAGACCGCCTCCCCGCGAGCGATCCGCCGCACGCCGGGAGGTCTGGGTCGGGTCACGATCCGCCCGGTCCGCGAGCCCTCCCGCAGTGCGGCCGCCGTCGCGTCCCACAGCGCCCGGACCTCCTCCCCACGCAGCGTCCGCGCCGGCCGGCGCGGATCCATCGCGGCCCCGAACAGCAGCTCGGCCCGGTAGACGTTGCCGATCCCGGCGATCACGCGCTGATCGAGGAGCGCCGCCCCGATCGGGATCCGGCGGCGGGCGAGCGCGGCCGTGAAGGCCTCGAACGCGCCGGCGTCGGAGCGCAGCGGGTCAGGCCCGAGCCGCGCGAGCAGGCGGTCCTCCTGCGCGGGATCGAGGAGCTCGCAGGCGATCGGCCCCGACAGGTCGGCCGTCCAGCGCTCCCCGACGAGCCGCAGCCGGATCTGTCCTCGCGGCTCCGGCGGCGGGGAGGCCCGCTTGCGGAAGCGGCCGTAGAGCCCGAGGTGGACGTGCAGCGTGTCGCCCGTCGACCACCGGTAGAAGAGGTGCTTTCCCCAGGCGTCGATCGCCTCGATCGCGCCGCCATCGAGGATCGCGGCGGCGCCCGCCGCCCGGCCCTGCGGCGAGGTCACCGTCAGCGGCTGGCGCGCGAGATCGCGACGGTGCGTCCGCGCGAGCCGGTGGATCGTGTGGCCTTCGGGCATCGGTGGGCCAGCATGGCGGGCGTGAGCAGGGCCTCGACGCCAGGCCCGCGATCGGCCACCATCCTTCGACGATGCTCGCGGTCGTCTGCACCGCCACGCTGTTCCTCCTGTGGGTGGCGTTCATGCTGTTCCGCTTCCTTGGCCTGCCCGGCTATCTCGAGGCGGCCGCCGCGCTGCTGCTGCTCGCCGAGTTCGTCGCCGTGCTGGTCCTCGGCTACGCGCCCGACGGCGACCCCGTGCACCGGGCCGCGGCCAGCGTCGCGAGCACCGACGTCCCCGCGCTCGGGCTGCTCCTCTACGCCATCGCCCTCTTCTACGCCCGCCGTGCCCACCGGACGGTCACCACACGTAGCCGTTCAGCACGGTGAGCATATCCTCGCGGCTCACGGGCCCGAAGCGCACGATCCAGCCGCTCTCGCCCTCGCGGCGGACGGCCACCGAGAGCCCCGCCTGGGCGATCTGACGGCGGACGACCTCCGCCCGGCGGGCGCCCTGCGGGCCGAGGTAGAGGACGTCGATCCCGAAGGTCTCCTCGTCGGTCGGCCAGATCGAGAGCTTGTCCGGCCGGGTCGGGCGCCCGTCGGCGTTGACGGCGGGGAGCGCCCCCGGCGCGGGGTTGGCGCGCAGCCGGGGCCGTCGCATGGGTACCAGGATGGCAGCCCATGGCGACCGCGCTTCCCGACCAGCCCGCCGCCCCGGAGGCCCCCGCCAGGCTCTGGCGCCCCAAGCGCCTGATCATCACCCCCGCGGCGCTCGAGCACGCGCACGGGCAGCGGATGGTCGCCCGGGCGGAGGCGCTGGGGATCGCGGTCGAGGCCCTCAAGGCCAACCGGCTGACGGGCCTGCGCGGCGCCGACGAGCGCGAGACCTACCGCCGCGCCAAGTCGACCCTCGCGGTCGTCGTCTCCCCGCCGAGCGAGCGCAAGCTCCAGCCCATCCCGCCCAGCGCCGACTGGCAGTTCCACCTCGCGCGCGGCTGCCCCGCGCACTGCCAGTACTGCTACCTGGCCGGCTCGCTGCCCGGGCCGCCGGTCACGCGGGCCTTCGCGAACCTCGACGAGATCCTGGGCACCCTCGACCCCTTCGTCGGGCGGGGGACCATCACCAGTCGGCAGGAGGCGCGGGCCGACGAGGGCACGACCTTCGAGGCCTCCTGCTACACGGACCCTCTCGGCATCGAGCACCTGACGGGCTCGCTGGCGCAGACGATCGAGCACTTCGGCGCGCGGACGGACAACACCCAGCTGCGCTTCACCACGAAGTTCGACGCCGTCGACGGGCTGATTGGGCTCGACCACCGCGGCCGGACGCGGGCGCGCTTCAGCGTCAACGCCCGCGCGGTCGGGGCCTTCGAGGGCGGCACGGCTCCCATGCCCCGGCGGATCGCCGCGCTCGCCCGGATGGCCGCGGCCGGCTATCCGGTGGGGTTGACCATCGCGCCGATCATGCCGGTGGAGGGGTGGCGCGACGGCTACGCCGAGCTCCTGTCCTGCGTCGCCGCGGCGCTCGCGCCGGTTCCGGGAGTCGACCTGACCGTCGAGCTCATCACCCACCGCTTCTCGCCCGGCTCGAAGAGCGTCCTGACCGGGTGGTACCCGCGCACCAGGCTCGAGATGGACGAGGAGGTGCGGACGCTCAAGCGGACGAAGTTCGGCGCGCGGAAGTTCGTCTACCCTCGCGAGCTCATGACGGAGCTGCGGACCTTCTTCGAGGACGAGATCGCCGCCCGGCTGCCCACCGCCCGCGTCCTCTACTGGACGTAGGCCGTGCGGCTGCTGATCACCGGAGCCCGCGGCAAGGTGGGCCGCGCCACCGTGGCGACCGCCCAGGCGGCGGGCCACGCCGTCACCGCGACCGACCTCAGCGCGCCGGTCTTCGAGCGCCCGGCCGACGACGAGCCGGCCTACGTCCAGGCCGACCTCACCGACGCGGGCCAGGTGTACGCCGTGCTGGCGCGCGGCTTTGACGCGGTCATCCACGCCGCGGCGATCCCGGAGCCGACCCGCAACCCGCCCCACGTCGTCTTCCACAACAACCTGCAGTCGGTGTTCAACCTGCTCGAAGCGGCGATCCGGCTCGGGATCCCGCGCTTCGTCAACGTGTCGAGCGAGACGGTGCCCGGCTTCTTCTTCCCCGAGCGCTCGTTCCGGCCGGACTACCTGCCGGTCGACGAGGAGCACCCCGTGCGGCCGCAGGATCCCTACGCGCTGGCCAAGGCCTTCGGCGAGCAGCTCTGCGACGCGGCGGTGGCCCGCTCGGACCTGCGCGCGATCTCCATCCGCCCGAGCTGGGTCCAGTGGGAGGGCAACTACGCGCGCAACCTCGGGCCGCAGATCCGCGATCCCGACGAGCCCAACGCCGGCTACTGGGCCTACATCGACGCCTACGACCTCGCCGACGCGCTCCTGCTGGCCGCCGGCTCGGACCTCCCCGGCCACGAGGTCATATACATCGCCTCACCGGACGCGGCCTCCACGCTCACGCTGCCCGAGCTGCTCGAGCGCCACGGGCTGAGCGGCGCCATCGAGCTGCGCGAGCTCGCCCGCGAGGACGCGGGCGGCGTCTCGATCGAGAAGGCGCGGCGCCTGCTGGGCTACGCCCCCTCGCGCTCATGGCGCGACTATCTCGACGAGCGCGGGGAGCCGCGGCCGCGCGAGGTCGAGCCCAGCGAGGCCCAACCCGGGCGTTAGTTGCGCAGTCAAGTCGGGGAGGATGCCCGGCATGAAACTCGGACTCGCCCTTGCCCGGCTCACCATCGGCGGACTCTTCGTCGGCCACGGAACCCAGAAGCTCTTCGGCTGGTTCGGCGGTCACGGCCGCGCGGGCACGGGCCAGTTCTTCGAGTCGCTCGGCCTCAAGCCCGGTGATCGCCACGCGGTGGCGGCCGGCGTATCGGAGGCGGGCGGCGGCGCGCTGCTCGCCGCCGGGCTCCTCACCCCGGTGGGCGCCGCGATGATCTCGGGCCCCATGATCACCGCCATCCGGACGGTCCACCTGCCGAACGGCCCGTGGGTCGCGAACTCGGGCTGGGAGTACAACGCCGTGCTGCTCGCCGCCGTCTTCGCCCTCGCGGACGTGGGCCCGGGCGAGTGGTCGCTCGACAACGCCCTCGGTCTCAAGCTCTCGGGGCCGGGCTGGGCGCTCGTCCAGCTGGCCGCGGCGGCCGCCGGCAGCGTCGCCGTGATGAACGCCGGGCAGGGCTCCGTCACCC
>CALMNS010000315.1 GCA_937871635.1 uncultured Solirubrobacter sp. | reverse complement strand
GCCCGGGCGCCACTCGGCGACCCCGGCCGTCGCCCGGCCGGCGTTGCCCGCGCAGAGGTCGCCGATCGCGGTGGTGATCTGCTCGATCGCGCGGCGGGCGATCTCGCGCGCCTCGTCCTCGCCGGCGTCCACCGCGAGCAGGGCGAACTCGTCGCCGCCGTAGCGCGCGGCGATGTCGTAGGGCCGGGTCGCTTGGCGGAGCGCGTGACCCGCGCGCCGCAGGACCTCGTCGCCGACCAGGTGGCCGTGCTCCTCGTTGACGGCCTTGAAGTCGTCGAGGTCGATCATGATGAGCGAGAGGACGGAGTCCGGCGCCCGCTCGGAGCGCTCGATCTCGCGACCCAGGCTCTCGTGCAGCGCGGCGTGGTTCAGGCAGCCGGTCAACCCGTCCGTGCGGGCGGCCAGGACCAGGCCCGCGTGGGCGCTCGCGTTCATATATGCGACCGCCGCGAGCTCGGCGAAGGCCTCGAGCAGCGCGAGGTGCAGATCAGTGACCTCGAAGGGCCGCTTGTAGCCGACGGTCAGCACGCCGCGCAGCTCGCCGCCCCAGTGCATTGGCACGGCGAGGCAGCTGCGGACGTCGACGAAGAAGGACGAGGAGGGCAGGGTCTCGAGCGCGCCGTAGTCGTTGGTGAGCATGGAGCGCTCGGAGGTGAGCACCTTCCCGGTCAGGCCCTGGTCCGGGGCCAGCCGGAAGCCCAGCATCTCCGGCGGCATCCCGGTCGCCGCCTCGATGACCACGCCGTCGCGCGTGCCGCGGTAGACGGCGGTGTAGTCGCCGTCGAGGATGCGGTTCGCCTCGTGGGAGATGCGGCGCAGGACCGTCGCCAGGTCGAGCGACTCGTTGAGCGTCTTGGCCGCCCGGGTGAGCGCCCGGTGCCCCGCCAGCCGCCGCGCGTCCTCCTCCGCCTCCCCGCGCCGGGTGAGGGCATCGGCGCCGGCGGCGGCGAGCGCCTCGACCGCCGCGACGGTCTCCGGGGAGAATGCGGACTCGTCCGGATGGGCGAGGACGAGCACGTGCGTCGGCCCGGCGATCGGGACGGCGATCAGCAGGGCGCTCCCGGCCTCATCGGTACGGATCAGGCTCGGGCCGAGCTCGGCGGCCTCGGCGGGGCCGAGGGCGACCGACCGGCGCCGCTGGGCGAGCAGCGCCTCGAGCGCGGGGTGCTCGACGACGACGAGCTCCCCGACGAGGTCGCCGGCCATCCCGTGCAGCCGCCGGTCCTCGTCGGAGTAGGCGAGCAGGGTGGCGGAGGACGCGTCGAGCAGGCGCCG
>CALMNS010000314.1 GCA_937871635.1 uncultured Solirubrobacter sp. | reverse complement strand
CAGCGGCCCCGGGCGCAGGTAGTCCGTGGTCAGCGAGACCGTCGCCACCGCCGCGTCGCCGTCGGCCGCCGCGCGGATCGCGCGGCCGAAGGCCACGTCGACGAGGGTCGCGAGCAGGCCGCCCATCGCGCTGCCGGCGACGTTGAGGTGGCGGTCCTCGACGCGCAGGCCGATCACGCCGTCCTGCGCGCGGGCGTAGAGCGGGCCGATCAGGTCGACGAACGCGCCGGCCTCGGTGAGCGGCTCGAAGCCGGAGGGGACGTCGTCTTGGGTCGGCATCCTGCGGATCTACCCCGACAGCAGCTCGTCGAGCGTCACTCCGGAGACCACGGAGCGCGGGTGGTCGCGGACGACGTCGCTCCCCGGGCGCGCCCGGTCGTCGCGCCGCTTGAGCAGCAGCCACTGCGCCTTGACCCCCGTGCCCCGCGTGCGCTGCAGGACGAAGCCGCCCTGCAGCTTCTCGCCGTGCAGGACGAAGACGGCGTGCCCGCGGTCGAGCGCCTCCGGCCACGGGACGCGCCCGCCCTGCTCGTAGGCGCCGCGGTCCCAGACGAGCACCCCGCCGCCCGCCGTCCGTCCCTCGAAGGCGTTGTGCCCCATGTCGTGCTCCTCGACCTCGACCGCGAGGCGCCGGACGGTGGGATCGAGCGACGGGCCCTTCGGCACCGCCCAGGACCGCATGGCGCCCCCGACCTCGAGGCGCAGGTCGAAGTGGCGGGCGGTCGCCGCGTGCTCCTGGACGACGAAGACGCCCGCCGGGACGCCGCGGACCGCGAACTGCTCGTGGCCCTCGACGGCGGTCGTCCGCTCCTCCACGCGCCCCGCCCCCGCTGCCACCGGCGGCCCCTCACGCAGGAAGGCGAGCAGCCCGTCGACGGCGCCCGGCTCACCCTCGGCGTGGATCAGGACGGTCCCGTCCGCCTCGGCCCGGACCCAGCCGAGGAGCCCGAGCGCGCGCGCCCGCGCGAGGATCACCTCGCGGAGCCCGGCGTCCGGCACGCCGGCGTGGAGGGTGATCCGCCGCGCCACCGGCTTCGTCCGCTCGAGCGGGTTCGTCATCGCGCGCGTCAGCGATAGCCCGTCGGGTCGGCCGGCAGCCCCGCGTCCTGCACCTCGACGAGGTAGCGCCAGCAGTCCGGCTGGGAGCCGTCGACATCGGTGAACCCGTACGCGCGGGCCAGCTCGCCGGAGGAGAACGATCCGCCGTTGCGGCGCGAGACCTCCGGGTCGGCGGCCAGGGCGGCGACGGCGCGGCCCACGTAGCGCGGGCTCTCGGCGATCGCCGCGAAGTGCGGCTGCACCGCCGCCGCCTCGCGCCAGTTCGCCTCCGTCACCCCGAAGGTCTCGAGCATCATCTCCGAGCGCAGCCAGCCCGGGGTGAGGGCGACGGCCGTGCACCCGTGCGGGGCGAGCTCGTGACCCTGGGCGAAGGCGAGCCGGAGCACGGCGGACTTGGCGAGGTCGTAGAACGCCGAGTTGCGGTAGTGGACGTCGTTGTAGTCGCGCGTGCCGTCGGTCATCTCCACGACGAGCCCGCGCGGTGAGCGGATCAGCAGCGGCAGCGCGAAGTGGCTCGTGATGAGGTGGGTGTCGATGGCCAGCCGCAGGAGCCGCAGGCCGGCCTCGAGGTCGTGCTCCCACACCGGCGTGCTCCACTCGAACAGGCGCTCGCCACCCCAGACGTCGTTGACGAGCACGTCGAGCCGGCGCTGCTCATCGTCGATCCGGCCCGCCAGCGCGCGGACGGCATCGGCGTCGAGGTGGTCGACCGCGACGGCGATCCCGCGACCGCCGGCGCCCGTGACGAGCTCGGCGGTCTCCTCGATCGTCTCGGGCCGGTCGTACTCCGAGCGCCGCTGCCGCGTGGTGCGACCCGTGCAGTAGACGGTGGCCCCCGCCTCGCCGAGGGCGACGGCGATGCCGCGGCCGGCACCGCGGGTGGCGCCCGCGACGAG
>CALMNS010000313.1 GCA_937871635.1 uncultured Solirubrobacter sp. | reverse complement strand
AGCCGGCGCCGCGCTGCGCAAGCGCTCGGGCGGGCTGGTCGGGGAGGCGGCGGCCGCGTCGATCGGGATCCTGCCCGCCCTCTTCGCGCTGCGCGGCGGCGAGCTGGCCGCCTACCACGGGGTCGAGCACAAGGCGATCGCCGCCTACGAGCAGGACGCCGACGACGCGCGCGATCCGGCCAAGGAGCACGAGCGCTGCGGGTCGCACCTCGTCGCCCCGATGATGGCGTCGAACGTCGCGGGCACGCTCCTGCTGCGCTCCGTGCTGGCCAATCCGGGGCCGATGGCGGGCGCCGGCGTCGCGCTCGCGTCGACCGCCGCGGCGGTCGAGGTCTTCGGCTGGTGCGAGCGCCACGACGACACCGCCCTCTCGCGCGCGATCCGGCGCCCGGGCTTCGCGATCCAGCGCGCGGTGGGGACCCGCGAGCCCGACGAGCGCCAGCTCGAGGTCGGGCGGGCCGCGCTCGCGGAGATCCTCCGCGCCGAGGACGCCGCCCCGGCCTAGGGTCCAGACCCCATTGCAGGTCCACGCCCGGCGGACGACTATCGGGTGTGATGCCCTCGCTCGCCGTCATCGTCCCGCCCGGTCAGGTTCCCGAGGGTCCCCCGTGGTACGCGTGGGACTCCGTGTCGAGCTGGCTGCAGACCTGGGCGCCAATCATCTTCATGCTGATCATCGTCATCGTCCTGTGGCGGACGCTGAAGCTGATGCCGAAGACCAAGCCGGCGGAGATGAAGCCGTCGTCCTCCTCCTCGGCGGGCTGGGGGGACGTCGCCGGGGCCGACGAGGCGAAGGCCGAGCTGCAGGAGATCGTCGAGTTCCTGCGCGACCCCGAGCGCTTCCGCAAGCTCGGCGCCACCGTCCCGAAGGGCGTCCTCCTGCACGGGCCGCCCGGCACGGGCAAGACGCTGCTGGCCAAGGCCGTCGCCCACGAGTCCGGCGCGCACTTCTTCTCCCAGTCCGCCGCGTCGTTCGTGGAGATGTTCGCGGGGCTCGGCGCCTCGCGCATCCGGCGCCTGTTCGCCACCGCCCGCAAGCACGAGCCGGCGATCATCTTCATCGACGAGCTCGACGCGGTCGGGGGCGAGCGCGGCGGTGGCCAGGACTCCGAGCGCGAGCAGACCCTCAACCAGCTCCTGGTGGAGATGGACGGGTTCAACTCGCGCGGCCAGCTCGTGGTCATCGCCGCCTCGAACCTGCTCGAGAAGCTCGACCCGGCCCTGCTGCGCCCCGGGCGCTTCGACCGCCAGATCTTCGTCTCCCCGCCCGACGTCGTCGGGCGCCAGGAGATCCTCGCCGTCCACACCCGCGGCAAGCCGATCGCCCCGGGCGTCGACCTCGAGATGGTGGCGCGCCAGACCGCCGGGCTGACGGGCGCCGACCTGGCCAACATCTGCAACGAGGCGGCGATCTTCGCCGCCCGCTCGCGCCGCGACATGATCGTCATGGCCGACTTCGACGCCGCGCTCGAGCGGGTGGTGGCCGGCATGCAGTCGCGCCGCACGCTCAACGAGCACGAGCGGCGCGTGGTCGCCTACCACGAGGCGGGGCACGCGCTGTGCGCCGAGCTCCTGCCCCGCGTCGACCGGGTCCACAAGATCTCCATCGTCCCGCGTGGCCGGGCGCTCGGGTACACGCTCAACCTCCCGCAGGAGGACCGCTACCTCAAGACCCGCGAGGAGCTCATCGACTACATGACGGTGCTGCTCGGCGGTCGCGCGGCGGAGCAGATCGTCTTCGGGGCGATCACCACCGGCGCGGCCGACGACCTCAGCCGGGTGGCCCAGATCTCGCGCTCGATGGTCCACGACTACGCGATGGGCACCTCGCTCTCCGCCCTGAAGGTGGACGCCGAGGGCGGCCAGGTCTCCGACCGCACGCGGCAGATGCGCGACGAGGAGCAGCAGCACTTCGCCGACGAGGCGCTGCGCTCCGCCCACCGGCTCATCACCGAGCACCGCGACTCGCTCGAGGCCCTGGCGTCGACGCTCCTGCGCGACGAGGTCATCGAGCGCGGCACGATCGAGTCGATCATGGCCGGCGTCCCGCGCATCGCGCGCGGGCGGGCCGGTGGCGGACTCAGAGTGGTCGCCGTCAAGCCCGCCGAGCTGCCCGTCTAGGAGGCGGCCGGCTCAAGACCCGGCCCCGATCTGCCGAGGATCGGAAGATGGGACCCCTTCCCGAGGCGGCGCCGGCCTCGGGAGTCCAGTCCGCCCTGCGGAGCGCCCTCGAGCACTCGCCCGACGTCCGTGCCGCGTCGCAGGCCGTCGTCGACCACCTCGCTCGGCAGGGCCTCCTGCCGAGCCTCTACCTCGAGCAGGGCGGGCGCCTGCGCTGCCAGGCCGTGAGCGGCTACTGGCAGATCTTCGACGGGATGGGGCCGCAGACGGGGGTGATCGGCCGGACCTTCCGCTCGGGCGAGCCGACCGTCGAGCTCGACGTCCGCCAGGCGCCCGACTACCTGGAGGCGGTCGACGGGGTGCTGGCGGAGATCTGCGTCCCGGTCCGCGTCGGAGACCGCCTGGTCGGGGTGCTCAACGTGGAGTCCACCGAGGCGCTCGGGCCGTGGGCCCTGCCCGAGGTCCGCCGCTGCGCGGCCGAGCTGGGCGACCGGCTCGGCCGGCTCGGGCCGCTCGACGTCCCCTCGCCGGCCCAGTCGCTCGCCCGGGTCGGGACCCGCCTGGCCGCCCTGACCGAGCCCGACGCGATCGTGGCCGAGACCGTCCAGGCCGCCCGCGAGCTCTCCGCCTTCGGGTCCGCGCTGCTCGTCCTCGACGAGCCGGCCGAGCGTCGCTTCGCGGTCGGCCCGCTCGGGCCGACGCTCACCGGCCTCTCGAGCGCCGGCCTGGCGCGGATGGCGGGATGGGTCGACGGCGGGACCTCGAGCTACACGATCGGCGAGAGCGGCGGGAGGGGCTTCACCGGGCACGAGCCGCTGCGGGCGGCGGGCGCGGGGGCCCTCGCGGTCCTGCCGCTCGCCAC
>CALMNS010000312.1 GCA_937871635.1 uncultured Solirubrobacter sp. | reverse complement strand
GTCGCTCGACCGTCCGCCGCCGGGCTTCACGCGGACCGGCATCGAGGTGAGCCGGACCGCCGGACGGGTGGCCAAGGTCCGGGCTGCCCGCGCCGGCGTGCCCGGCAGCTACGCGCGGCCCTACGTCAAGGGTCCGCCGGCCCGCCGCCGCTGGCAGGTCTCCTTCTACGCGCCGCGACCGGGACCGGCGCCGAACGAGGAGATCGCGCAGGTGCTCGTCGACGACCGCACGGGCCGGGTGACCGAGGCGTGGACGGGCGACCAGGTCGCCTGGACGATGGCCCGCGGCTACCCCGGGGCGTTCGGGCGCAAGGCGAACGACCCGGTCGTCTGGCTCGGGCTGTCGTTCCTCTTCCTGCTGCCCTTCCTGCGCGGTCCGTTGCGGCTCCCGCACCTCGACCTCGCCGTCCTGCTCGCCTTCGGCGGCTCCTACGCGCTCTTCGGGCGGGCCGAGATCGGCCTCTCGGTCCCGACGGCCTATCCGCTCTTGCTCTACCTGCTCGCCCGCTGCCTCGGCGTCGCCTTCGCGCGGTCTCGCGGGAGCACGCCGGCCGACCGGCCGCCGCTGCGCCTGGCCGTCCCCTACGGCTTCCTGGCCGTCGCCCTCGTCTTCCTCGTCGGCTTCCGGGTCGGGCTCAACCTGACCAACGCGAACGTGATCGACGTGGGCTACTCGGGCGTCATCGGCGCGGACCGGCTGCTCGAGGGGCGGGGGATCTACGGGACCTTCCCGCCCGACAACCCGCGCGGCGACACCTACGGCCCCGCGGCCTACTACGCCTACGTGCCGTTCGTGGCCGCGCTCGGCTGGAGCGGGACCTGGGACGGGCTGCCCGCCGCCCACGGTGCGGCGATCGCCTTTGACCTCGCCACCCTGCTCCTGCTCTTCCTGGTCGGACGGCGGGTCCGCGGGCCGGCGCTCGGGATCCTGCTGGCCTACCTGTGGGCCGCGTACCCGTTCACGCTGCTGGTGGCGAACTCGAACGCGAACGACGCGCTCGTGTCCCTGCTGATCCTCGTCGCCCTGCTCGTCGTCGCCAGGCCCGTGCCGCGCGGGGCGGCGATCGCCGCCGCCGGGCTGACCAAGTTCGCCCCGCTCGCCCTCGCCCCGC
Source organism: uncultured Solirubrobacter sp. (assembly GCA_937871635.1). Lineage (GTDB taxonomy): Bacteria > Actinomycetota > Thermoleophilia > Solirubrobacterales > Solirubrobacteraceae > JACCYI01. The sequence continues at coordinate 4,687 of CALMNS010000312.1, read as the reverse complement.
TGCTGGCCACCTACCGCGGCGGCGGGCGCGCGGGGGAGTGGGGGGAGCGCCGGGGCCCGGCCGTCCCCGCGCTGCTCACCGCGGCGGCCTTCGCCGGGGCGGCGGCGGTGCTCCTCATCCCGTCGCTCGTGCAGGCCGAGCCCCGCCTCGTCCTCGAGCGCACCCTCGGCTTCCAGAACGACCGCGGGTCGCCCTTCTCGCTGTGGGGCCTCTACGAGCTCCCGGGGCTGCAGGACGCGGTCAAGCTCGCCGGCGTAGCGCTCGCGCTGCTCGTCGCCTTCGTCCCCCGCCGGCGCGACGTGGTGGTCGTCTCGGCGCTGGGCGGTGCCGTAATCATCGCGCTGCAGCTCGGCGTGAGCCACTGGTTCTACCTCTACCTCGTCTGGTTCCTCCCCCTCGTCCTCCTCGCGGTGCTCGCGCCGCACGCCGAGCCGGAGGCGCTCAGGCGCTTCTGAGCACCGGCTCGATGGACGCGGCCCGCCGCGGGGCCTCGGCGCAGCGGATGAGCGCCCCCATCAGCCAGGGATCGCCCTCCGCCGTGTCGTAGCGGATCGGCATGTGGGTCTTGAACACCGCGATCGACTGCTCCTTGCGCACGCCGATGACCCCGTCGCGGGCGCCGGTCATGCCGACGTCGGAGATGTAGGCCGTTCCGCCGGGCAGGACGCGCGCGTCGTTCGTCGGGACGTGGGTGTGGGTCCCCACCACCGCGGTCACCCGCCCGTCGAGGTACCAGCCCAGGGCCACCTTCTCGCTCGTCGCCTCGGCGTGCATGTCGACGAGCACGTGGTCGGCGTCGGCGACGTCCGGGAGCACGGCGTCGACCTCGGCGAAGGCGGGCCGGCCGGCCTGGAGGAAGACGTTGCCCTGCAGGTTGACCACGCCGAGCTTGGCGTCCCCGTTCCCGACGACGCAGGTCCCGCGACCGGGCTGGGAGCGCAGGAAGTTCGCCGGGCGGACGATCCGCGGCTCGGACTCGAGGTAGGCGTAGACCTCCTTGTGCCGGTAGGTGTGGTTGCCGAGGGTGATCGCGTCGGCGCCCGCCGCGAAGAGCTCCTCGGCGGTCTTGGGGGTGATCCCGATCCCGCCCGCGGCGTTCTCGCCGTTGACGACCACGAAGTCCGCCTCGAGCTCCTCGCGCAGCGCCGGGACCAGCGAGCGGAACGCGCGGCGACCGGGAGCGGCCACGACGTCGCCGACGAAGAGGATCGAGGTCACGAAGGTCGCATACTCCCATGGGTGCCCCCCGTCCTCGTCCCCCGCTGGATCCAGCTCGTCCTGCTGCCGCTGGCGATCCTCGGGGCCTACGCGCTGGCGCGCGCGGCGGGGCCCGTCCTGCTGCTCTTCATCGTCGCCGGGCTGATCGCCCTCCTGCTCAACCCGTTCGTCACCCTGCTGCGCCGCCGCCGCTTCCCGCGCGGGCTGGCGGTGCTCACCGTGTTCCTCACGCTGATCGTGGTCCTCGGGGCGATCGGGCTCCTCGTCGCCACCCCGATCGCCGACCAGATCTCGGCGTTCCAGCGCTCGGTCCCCGACATCGTCGACAACGCGAACGAGGAGCTCGCGGCGCTCCAGGGCTGGCTCGACCGCAACGACATCGGCCTCCAGGTCAAGGAGCAGGGCGAGACGGCGCTGCAGACCCTCGGGAGCCGGATCGCGGAGGGATCGGGGGACCTCGTCGCCTTCACCCGCGAGGCGCTCACCCTGCTCGTCGAGGCGTCGTTCGCCCTCATCCTCGTGGTGGTCCTCGCGGTGTACATGCTCCTCTACGGCGAGCGGATCGGCGAGGTGGTCCGCTCCGTCGTCCCGCGCGGCGACGGCACCCCGGCCGACGACTTCCCCGCGCGCGTCCAGGCCGCGGTCTTCGGCTACGTCCGCGGCCAGCTGCTCTTCTCGTCGATCATGGGCTTCAGCGCCGGGCTGATGCTCTACGTCCTCGGGTCGGTGGGGATCTTCGAGCAGGGCAAGACGTACGCGCTGTTCTTCGGGATCTTCTACGGGCTCGCGGAGCTCATCCCCTACATCGGCCCGGTCATTGGCGGCGCGCCGGCCGGCATCACGGCGCTCCTGTCGAGCAACCCGATCGACGCCCTGTGGCTGTTCATCGCCTTCGTCGCCCTCCAGCAGATCGAGGGGCACATCGTCGCCCCCCAGGTCTTCGGCCACTCGCTGCGGATCAACCCGCTGCTCGTCATCGCGGCGCTCCTGCTCGGCGGGCAGCTCTACGGGATCGTGGGGGCGTTCATCGCCCTGCCCATCGCCGCCATCCTGCGCGAGACGGTCGTCTACCTGCGCCGGCACGTCGCCCTGGAGCCGTGGGGACCGGCCCCCGCCCTGGTCGGCGCGGGCCTCGGGTCGCCGGGCGGCCGACCGCCGTGCCCGGAGTGCGGCACGCCACTGGCTCCGGGGGCGCGGTCCTGTCCGGCCTGCGGCACCGAGCTGGGCGACCCGGACGCCGCCCGGGCGGCGACGTCGACCGCGCCGGGCTGAGCTTGAGATGGCCGTGACCACGACCGCCGCCCCCGCGCTCTCGGTCGACCGCGTGGCCAAGCACTACGGCGAGCGCCGGGCCGTCCAGGACGTCTCGTTCTCGGCGGCGCCGGGGGAGCGCCTGGCGATCATCGGCCCCAACGGCGCGGGCAAGACGACGCTGCTGCAGATCGTCGCGGGCTCGCTGGCCCCCACGGGCGGGACCGTCTCGCGCCCGCCCCGGGAGGTGGGATGGGTGCCGCAGCAGCCCGCGCTCTACTCCAAGCTCTCCGTGGAGGAGAACCTGCGCCTGTTCGCCCGCCTCGAGAAGGTGGCCGACCGCGAGGCGGTCGTCGCCCGCATGCTCGAGCAGACGGGCCTGGCCGACCGCGCCGGCGACGAGGTGGGCCGGCTGAGCGGCGGTAACCGGCAGCGGGTCAACATCGCCATCGGCCTGCTCTCCGAGCCACCGGTGCTCCTGCTCGACGAGCCTTCCTCGTCGCTCGACCCGCGCCAGCGCGAGGTCCTGTGGGACTTCGTGGGCGGCCTGGCCGAGCGGGGGACCACGGTCGTCTACTCGACCCACAACGTGGGGGAGGCCGAGCGCTACGCCGACCGGGTCCTGGTCCTCGCCGACGGCGAGCTGCTGTTCTCCGGGACGGCCACCGAGCTGGTGGCCACGGTCGGCCCCGGCCGCGACTTCGAGGCCGCCTTCGTGGCCTTCCTCCACGAGCGAGGCCACTAGCCGGAGGCCCGATGCGCTGGCTGCTCGTCAAGGACCTGCGGATCCTGCGCCGCTCCCCGCTGCTGGTGGCGCTGCTCGTGCTCTACCCGATCGTCATCGCGGTGCTGATCGGCTTCTCGCTCTCGAGCCCGCCGGGCAAGCCCAAGGTGGCGTTCGCGAACCTCGTGCCGGCCGACGCCGCCTCCTTCACGGTCGGCGGCACCCGCCTGGACGCGACGAGCTACGCCGGGCGGCTGTTCAGCGCCGTCGACCCGATCCGGGTCGGCACGCGGGAGGCCGCGGTGGCCAAGGTCCGCTCGGGCGAGGCCCTCGCCGCGCTGGTGATCCCGGCCGACGCGGTGGAGAAGCTGCAGAGCGCGGTGAACCTGTCCGGCCGGCCCGAGCGGCCGACGATCGAGGTCTACTACAACGCCGAGGACCCGCTCAAGCGGCAGTACGTCGAGTCGCTGGTCGACTCCCGCCTGGGCGACGCCAACCGCGCCCTCACCGGAGAGCTCACCAAGCTGGCGGGCCGGTACCTGACCATCCTGCTCGAGGGCGGGGAGTTCTCCATCCTGGGCAGCGAGCTCCAGATCCTCGGGCTCGAGCGCTCGCGGACGATCATCGAGGCGTCGATCGCCTCGCTGCCTGAGGACGCGCCCGAGCGGATCGCCCTCGCGCAGGTCTCCGGCTTCGCCAAGCTGGCCATCGACAACCTCGACCTGTCCGACGAGGTGCTCGCGTCGGTCGGCTCCCCCGTGCGCGTCAAGCAGACGGTGCTCGAGGGCGGGCGCACGCCGCTCGACGCGTTCGCGGTGGCCGTCGCCGTCGCCATCTCGCTCATGTTCGTGACGCTCCTGCTGGCCGCCGGGATGCTCGCCCTCGAGCGCGAGGAGCACGCCTTCGCGCGGCTGGTCCGCGGGCTGGTGTCGCGGACCGGGTTGCTCGTCGAGAAGATCGGGCTGGCGGCGCTGTGCTCGTTCGCGGTCACCCTCACGATGCTGGTCGGCCTCGCGCTCTTCCTCGGCCTGGACTTCGCGCGGGCGCCGTACTGGCTGGCCGCCCTCGCGCTCGGGGCGCTCGCCTTCGCGGCGATGGGCGTGGCCATCGGCGGGCTGGCCCGGGAGGTCCGCGCCGCGTCGCTGCTGGCCTTCCTGCTCTCGCTGCCGATCGCCTTCCTCGCGCTGGTGCCGAGCGGATCGGTCGCCGAGGGCCTCTACGACGTCATCGAGGTGGTCAGCGCGCTCTTCCCGTTCAAGCCGCTGCTCGAGGCGCTCGACGCCGCCATCAACGACTCCGGCTCCCTCGCCGGTCCCCTCGCCCACCTGGCGGCGCTCACCGCCGGCTTCGGGCTGCTGGCGCGGCTCGGCCTGCGGCGGTTCGACTGAAGCGCGCCGCCGCGTGGCTCCCCGCGGGGCTCGCGGCGGCGTGGTCGATCGTGCGGCTCCTGGGGCTCGAGCGCGGGTTCCCGCTCGTCCCGCTGCTGGCCTACAC
>CALMNS010000311.1 GCA_937871635.1 uncultured Solirubrobacter sp. | reverse complement strand
GCTCATGACCTCGCGCTCGCGCTTGGAGAGCGGCGGCTGGCGCACGCCCGCCGCGAACGCGGCGCCGCCGACCCGCGGGTCGACGTAGCGGCGGCCCGCCGCAGCGGCGCGGATGGCCACGAGCAGGTCCGAGATGTCGCCGTCCTTGAGCGCGTAGCCGATGGCTCCCGCCTCGAGGCCCAGGGCGGCGAGCGACTCGTCCTCGGAGCCCGTGTAGAGGACCACGCGACAGCCGGGGTTCGCGGCGACGAGCTCGGCGGTCAGCTCGATGCCGCTGAACGCGCCCAGTTGGACGTCGACGAGGACGACGCTCGGAGCGAGCTCGGCGACGAGCGAGCGGCCTTCCTGGGCGCTCGCGGCGGTGCCGACCACGTCGCAGCCCGTCTGGGCCAGCAGGGGGGCGAGGCCCTCGCGCCGGGCGCGCGGGTCTTCGATCAGGACGAGGCGTATCGGCACCACCTGGCTCTTATCGGCAGTCGCGGCGGAAACCGTAAGCGTCCCCAATCACCGCAAAGAGCGTGACGAAGGACGCGCGACCGCGGGCCCGCGGCGCGGGGGCCACCTATCGTCTGGACCGTGGCCAAGGACACCGAGAAGCTCATCCGGCAGCTCTCCCTGATCGCCTTCCTGATGGCCGAGCGGCGACCCGTGACCGCGACGGAGATCCGCCGGGACGTCGAGGGCTACTCGGACATGACCGAGGACGCCTTCGCCCGCCGCTTCTACGCCGACCGGGCCGAGCTCGAGTCGCTCGGCATCGCCCTCACCGTCGACAAGCCGGCCGAGGGCTTCTCCGAGCAGGAGAACTACTCGCTCGCCCCCGAGGCCTTCCACCTCCCGGCCATCGCCTTCTCCGACGCCGAGCTCGCCGCCCTGCAGACCTCGCTCTCGCTGCTCGACGGGGAGTTCGCCTACGCCGAGCCGCTGCGGCTCGCGCTCCAGCAGATCTCCTGGGGGCGGCCGAGCCCGCTCGCGCTGCCCGAGCAGCGCACGATCGGCCTGGGCATCACCGCGTCGGCCGGCGGCCAGGAGGTCGGCGCGCGGCTGGCCAAGATCGACACCGCGATCTACCGCCGCAAGCGGATCGAGTTCGAGTACTACACGATGCAGTCCGGCGAGACGGCGACGCGCAAGGTCGACCCGTACCAGCTCCTCTTCCAGGGCGGCCAGTTCTACCTCGTCGGCTACGCGCACGAGCGCAAGGCCACGCGCGTGTTCCGCCTGAGCCGCATCCGCGGCAAGGTCGGCTATGCGACCAAGGCCGAGCACGACTTCCAGCGCCCCACGGACTTCGACCCGCGGATCTACGCGAACAACATCCCGTGGCAGCTCGGCGAGCCGGTCGGCACCGCCGAGGTCTGGGTCTCCGAGCGGATCGCCTGGCAGGTCGAGCGCCACTTCGCCGCCTACGGCGAGCTCGACGACCGGCTGTTCCGCACGAGCTACGCGATCCCCCGGCTGCTGATCGCCTGGGTGCTCGGCTTCGGCGAGCACGCCCACGTCGCCGGCCCGCCCGAGCTCGTGGCCGAGGCGCGCGAGCGGCTCGACCGCGTGCTCGAGCTGCACTCGGGCGAGCCGCCGGACATCGCCGCCGGGACGCCGCC
>CALMNS010000310.1 GCA_937871635.1 uncultured Solirubrobacter sp. | reverse complement strand
CCCCCGACCGCTCCGCCGAGGCGGCCGACCGGCTCGGCGCGGAGCGGGCGTTCGCGTCGGCCGAGGCGCTCGTCGAGGCCGAGGACGTCGACGTCGTGCACCTGTGCACCCCGAACGACCTCCACGCGCCGCTCGCCGAGGCCGCCCTGCGCTCGGGCAAGCACGTCGTCTGCGAGAAGCCGCTGGCCATCGACGGCGAGGAGGCCGCCGAGCTCACCGCGCTCGCCGAGGCGTCCGGGCTGACCGCCACCGTGCCCTTCGTCTACCGCTACAACCCGGTGGTGGTCGAGGCGCGGGCGCAGCTCGCGGCCGGCGCCCTCGGCCCGGTCCGCCTCGCCCACGGCGGCTACGTCCAGGACTGGCTCTCGCGCCCCGACGACGACTCCTGGCGCGTCGACCCGCTGCGCTCGGGCGCCTCGCGGAGCTTCGCGGACATCGGCTCGCACTGGTGCGACCTGCTCGAGTTCGTCACGGGCGACCGGATCGCCGCCCTCGTCGCCCAGTCGGCCACGGTCATCGACGAGCGCGGCGGGCGCCCGGTGAGCACCGAGGACCTCGCCACGATGATGTTCCGCACCGCCGCCGGCGTCCTGGGGACCATGCTCGTCTCCCAGGTCTCGCCCGGGCGCAAGAACCACCTGCACCTCGAGATCGCCTGCGCGGAGGCGAGCGTCCGCTTCGAGCAGGAGCGGCCCGACACCCTGTGGGTCGGGCGCCGGGAGCGGACGGAGCACCTGTGGCGCGACCCGGAGCTCCTCTCCCCGGACGCCGCCCGCCTGGCCCTCGTCCCCGCCGGCCATCCCCAGGGCTACCTCGACTGCTTCGACGCCTTCGTGGCCGACACCTACGCCGCGATCGCCGGCGGGCGCCCGCCCGGGCTCCCCCGCTTCGCCGACGGCGCCCGCGCGAACCGGATCGTCGACGCGGTGGTCGCCTCCGCCGCCCGGGGCGACTGGGTCGAGGTCGCCCAATGAGCGGCGCCGCCCCGCTGCTGGCCATGTCGGGGATCGGGAAGTCCTTCGTCGGCGTCGAGGTCCTCCGCGACGTCGACCTCGAGCTGACGGCGGGTGAGATCCACGCCGTCGTCGGGGAGAACGGCGCCGGCAAGTCGACGCTCATGAAGATCCTGGCCGGCGTCCACGCTCCGGACGCGGGCACGATCCGGATCGACGGCGAGGAGGTCGCCTTCGGCCATCCGCAGGCCGCCCAGGCCGCGGGGGTCGGCGTCGTCTACCAGGAGTTCAACCTGCTCCCGGAGCGCAGCGTCGCCGAGAACGTGTTCGTCGGCCGCGAGCCGACGCGGCGCGGGCTGGTCGACCGGCGCGGGATGGAGCGCACCACCGCCGAGCTGCTCGAGGACCTCGGCGCGACCTCCTTCGGCCCCCGCTCGCGCGTGGCGGCCCTCTCCGTCGCCCAGCAGCAGGTGGTCGAGATCGTCAAGGCCCGCTCGCTCGACGCGCGGATCCTCGTCCTCGACGAGCCGACCGCCGCGCTCGCCGAGGGCGAGGTCGAGCGGCTCTTCGTGCTGATGCGGCGGCTCCAGGCCCAGGGCATCGGGATGCTCTACATCTCCCACCGGCTGCGCGAGGTCTTCGCGCTCGCCGACCGGATCACGGTCCTCAAGGACGGGGCCCGGGTCAAGACGCTCACCCCGGCAGAGACGGACACGCGCGGCCTGGTCAACCTGATGGTCGGCCGCGAGCTCGACGGGTACTTCCCCCCGCGCGGCGACGCCGCCGACGTCGGGGAGGTCCGCCTCGCCGCGCGCGACCTGGCCAACGCGAAGCTCCGCGGCGTCTCGCTCGAGGTCCGCGCCGGGGAGATCGTCGGGCTGGCCGGGCTGCAGGGCTCGGGGCGCACCGAGCTCGCCCGGGCGCTGTTCGGCGCCGACCCGGTCGCCTCCGGCACGCTCGAGCTCGACGGCGAGCCCGTGGCGTTCGGCAAGCCGCGCGACGCCATCCGCGCCGGCGTCGGCTTCATCACCGAGGACCGCAAGCTCGAGGGGCTCGCCCTCGCCCAGCCCATCTCCGACAACATGCTGCTCGCGCTGCGCACGGTGCTGCCCGGCGCCCGGCGCCGCCGCGCCCAGCCCGGCCTGATGACCGTCGCCGAGCTGGCCGCCGCGGTGGAGCTCCGCGCCCAGGGCCCCGAGCAGGAGGTGCGCTTCCTCTCCGGCGGCAACCAGCAGAAGGTCGTGCTGGCCAAGTGGCTGCAGACCCGGCCCAAGGTGCTCCTGTTCGACGAGCCGACCCGCGGCATCGACGTCGGCGCGAAGGCCGGGATCCACGACCTCATCCGCACGCTGGCCCGCGACGGCGTGGCCGTCCTGCTCATCTCCTCCGAGCTGCCCGAGCTGATCGGGATGAGCGACCGCATCCTGGTCATGCGCGACGGCGAGCTGGCCGGCGAGCTGCCCGCCGGGGCGAGCGAGCCGGAGATCATGGGGCTGGCCATGGCCGCGGAGGCGGCGGCGGCGTGAAGGTCGCCGCGCCGCTCGGGCGCGATC
>CALMNS010000309.1 GCA_937871635.1 uncultured Solirubrobacter sp. | reverse complement strand
AGTGACCGCGGTGCGGTCGTCGGCCTCGAGGTCGGCGAGCTCGTCGGCGGCGCGGCGGCGCGCCACCGCCGCGGTCACCTGGGTGGTCGTCTCCCGCGCGCGCCGGCCCGTGGTCTGCAGCAGCCCGGCCACGGACGCCCCCGTGAGCAGCAGCACGCCCGCGACGAACAGGAAGCCGGCGAGGATGTGGGCGCCGAACGTCGAGAAGAGGGTCGAGGCGAGCCAGAGCAGGCCCTCCCCCAGCATCCCGCCCCGCGGCTTGGCGAAGAGCGGGTCCCAGAAGCCGGTCCGGTCGCCCGCCGGCCCGAGGCCGAGCGTCCCCGCGGCGAGCCCAAGGCACGCGGCGGTGAAGAGGCACAGCGCCCCCGCCCGGAAGGGCCGGACCGTCGGCAGGACGGGGCGGAGCACGAGGATCGCTCCCGCGGCGAGCACGGCGACCGGGAAGAGGACGTGCGCCGCCCCGATCGTCCAGCGCAGCCCTTCGACGATCCCCTCCCCGGCCTGACCGCCGTCCCAGTCGAGGTAGACCACGAACGCGAGGAAGACCGAGGCGGCGACGAGCCCGAGCCCGAGCAGGTCGAGCTGATGCTGCTCGAGGTGCGGCGGCCAGGCGGGCGCTCGCGCGGCGCGCGGCCGTCCGCGGGCCTTCGTGGGCTTCGCCGCCGGGCGCGACGTCGTCTTGGGCTTCGGCTTGGTGGGCGGCATGGGGCCGTCCCCCCTTCGACGGCCGGGGAGCGTCCCCTTTAGACTCGCGGCATGGTCGACCCGGCTCGCCCCGCCCGCGTGCTCGTCGTCGAGGACGACGACGACATCGCGCAGGTCCTGCAGCGCTCGCTGCGCCTGGAGGGCTACGAGGTGCGCACCACCGCCGACGGGGAGTCGGCGCTCGAGGAGACGCAGGCCTTCCTGCCCGACCTCATCGTCCTGGACCTCGGGCTCCCCAAGCTCGACGGGATCGAGGTCGCCCGGCGGCTACGCGACGGCAAGGACGAGACGCCGATCCTCATGCTCACCGCCCGCGACGCGCTCGACTCCCGGGTGGAGGGGCTCGACGTGGGCGCCGACGACTACCTGGTCAAGCCGTTCGAGCGTCAGGAGCTCCTCGCCCGGCTGCGGGCGCTGCTGCGCCGCCGCCCCCCGCGCGGGATGGCGCCGCTCGTGGTCGGCGACCTCACGCTCAACCCGGACACGCACGAGGTCTTCCGCGACGATCGCTCGATCGACCTCACCCAGCGCGAGTTCGAGCTGCTCGAGTACCTCATGCGCAACGAGCGGCTCGTCATCTCGCGCCAGAAGCTGCTCGACGAGGTCTGGGGGTACGACCCGTTCTCCATCACGAACACGATCGAGGTGTTCGTCTCGAACCTGCGGCGCAAGCTCGAGGCCGGCGGCGAGCCGCGGCTCCTGCACACGGTGCGCGGCGCCGGGTACGTCCTGCGCGTCTGACCTACCCTCGGGGAGATGGTCCGACGGATCTCCGAGGCCTACCGCCGCGTCCCGATCCGCTGGCGGCTCGCGGGCGGCTCGGCGGCGCTCACCGCGGTGATCCTCCTCGGCTTCGCCACGATCGTCGGCGTCTTCGCCGCCCGGCAGATCGAGTCGGACTTCAACGCCCAGGTCCGGCGGGCCGCCGACGAGCTGCGCGAGCGCCTGCAGCTGCGGGTCTCGCGTACGGGGCGGGTCACCGTGGTCAACGAGGGGGTCCTGCGCGGCTACGCGGCCAGCCAGGGCGACATCTTCCGCGTCGTCCCCGAGAGCGGCGACCCCTTCCGGAGCTCGCCGGACACCCCGTTCTTCCCCGGGCCGGCGATCACCGAGGCGAACCCGGAGTTCGCGGGCTACCGGATCGAGACCCGGCCGATCCTCTTCACGCTCCCCGACGGCCGCTTCGGCCGCGTGTACCTCCAGTACGGCCGCGAGCTCTCCGAGTGGCGGCGGACCGCGCGGCGCGTCGCCGTCTACCTGGGCTTCGGCGTGATCGGCGGCACCCTGCTCGCCCTGCTCGCCGGGCTGGCCACCGCCCGCCGGGCGATGGCGCCGATCGCCGAGCTCACCGAGGCGGCGCGCCGGATCGAGCGCTCCCGCGACCCCTCGGCCCGCCTCCCGCGCCCCGACGCCCAGGACGAGGTCCGGGAGCTGGCCGAGACGCTCGACGAGATGCTCGCCGCCCTCGACGACGCCCGCTCGGAGACCGAGGCGTCGCTGCTGCGCCAGCGCGAGTTCGTCGCCGACGCGTCGCACGAGCTGCGCACGCCGCTGACCTCCGTCCTGGCGAACCTCGAGCTGCTCGAGGAGGTGCTCGAAGGCGAGCCGCGCGAGGCGGCCACCTCGGCGCTGCGCTCCTCGCGCCGCATGCGCCGGCTAGTCGCCGACCTGCTCCTGCTGGCCCGCGCGGACGCCGGCCGGATCGCCCGCCACGAGCCGATCGACCTCTCCCTGGTGGTCGCCGAGGCGGCGGGCGAGCTCGAGCCGGTGGCCGGCGAGCACGAGCTCCGGGTCGACGCCGCCCCCGGCGTGGTCGTCGACGGCGCGCGCGATGAGCTCCACCGGCTCGCCCTGAACCTGATGGAGAACGCCCTGCGCCACACCGATCCGCGGACGGCGGTCGAGGCGACGGTCGCCCTCGAGGACGGCGAGGTGGTCCTGGCGGTCGAGGACGACGGCCCCGGCATCCCCGACGAGATGCGCGAGAAGGTCTTCGAGCGCTTCTTCCGCGCGTCCTCCGATCGCGGCGGCTCCTCGGGCCTCGGCCTCGCCATCGTGCGCGCCGTCGCGGCCTCGCACGGCGGGACGGTCACCCTCGAGCCGCCGCTGGACGGCCGCGGGGCGCGGTTCGTGGTGCGGCTGCCGGCCGCCACGACGGCGCCGCGCGAACCGCAGGCCACCTCGGCCGCTTGACGCGAAGACCCCGCCCCTGAAGGGACGGGGTCCGGAACTAGACGGATGTCCGATTCAGTTCTTCGCGATTCCCCCCTAGGTTCCGTGACGCTGGAGTTCGGAACCGGAACCGCAGCCAGGTGTTAGCGCACCAGACTTGGAGGAAGGGGAAAGCCATGGCCTACCGCAAGTAATGCTCTGACGAGCGCCTCCGGGCGCTCGTTTTCGTTACAGGAAGTTATTCGGACGCAATCCCGAAGCCCTTGATCGGACGTTCGTCCAGGGCTACGCCTCCGCGAGCCGCGGCTGCGCGTAGTCCTGGACGCGCCTCTCGAAGCTCAGCTCCTCCTCGAAGTCGGCGTCGTCGGTGTGCCGGAACTGGACGCCCCTCGTCCCCAGCAGGCCCACGAACAGCTCGACGAGCTCGGCGTCGAGCTGCGCGTTCGACACGCGGCGCAGCTCGACGATCGCCTCGTCCGGGCTCACCGGCGTCCGGTAGGAGTCGCGCGAGACCATCACATCGTAGGTGTCGGCGATCGAGATGATCCTCGAGCCGAGTGGGATCTCGGGAGCGAACAGGCCTCGCGGATAGCCCCCGCCGTCGATCCGCTCGTGATGTGCGTGGATGATCTCCGCCACGGGACCGTACCCGTCGATCCGCTGGACGAGGCGGGCGCCCTGCTCCGGATGGAGGCGGACGATGTCGAACTCCTCGTCGGTCAGGCCGCGGGCGGCGAACAGGATCGAGTCGGGGAAGATGAACTTGCCGATGTCGTGGAGCAGGCCGGCCGTATGGATGAGATCCTGCTCCTCCGAGCTCAGGCCGAGCTCGCGCGCCATCTCGCGGGCGTAGCGGGCGACCGCCGCCGAATGGCGCGCGGTCATCGCGTCGCGCAGGGAGAGCGTCTGCATGACCGTCGACAGGAGCCCGACCTGCAGGGCGGAGAGCTCCTGAGTGCGACCCTCGAGCGCCTCTCCGCGTTGATGGGCCAGCCACACCGTCCTCAATAGGAACTGAAAGGTCAAGGCGACCAGAATCAGCAGCGCGACTGCTCCGGCCCCCAGGGCGTAGTAACCGAGGACCGCGACGCTCGTGAGGACGCCCATCACGAAGTCGACTGGGAGCATCGGCGAATAGACGTCCCGGAAGCTGCCGCGGACGGAGGTGCCTTCGGTGACGCGAACGTCGAGAGCGATCGCCCAAAAGTTCAGAACGTTGGCCACGAGGAACACTCCGATCACAGCCGGAACCACCAACCACTGCTGCTCGAGGGCGAGTGGCTCGGCACGGAGTAGACGTGCCAACTCGGCACCGAGCAAGGGGAAGGCCGCAAAGGTCGAAAGGTTCGTGAGCGCGTCGCCCCAGCCGGGACGACGGCGCGCGAGGTCGTAGATGGAGGCCAGGATGCCGATCGCCACGGCGGGTGCGGGCCCGAGGATGACCATCGCACCGGCAAGTGCGACGAAGGATCCGGAGACCTGGATCGAGCCCATCTTCACGCTGAAGGCGTCGCTCAGGGCCATCACGCCGAGCAGCACCAGCACCAGCGCCAGGGGCTGCCACTGCTCCGCGGTCGAGGTCAGCGCGGCGCACGTGATCGCCGCCGCGAGCGTCGCGACCTGTCCTGCCCGCAATAGACGCTCTGCCCGTGACACGCTTACCCACGCATATCGGCCGCTGAGGGACGGAATTGAGCGGTGTGTCCGAACTCCGGAACGGCGCTCTGACCTCCACCGCGTCGCCGTCGTCCGCATTGACTAGCTTGGCGTGATCCAATCGTCGCTCAGACCCCTCCGCGTCCGGCCGTTCGGCCGACTGCTGAGCTCCTACACCATCAACCTGGTCGGGGACTCGGCGGGGATCGTCGCGCTTGCGGTGCTGGTCTACGCCGAGACGGGGGACCCGCTGGCGACCACCGCGCTGTTCCTGGCCGCCGAGTTCCTCCCCGCCTTCCTCGCGCCGGCGGTGACCGCGCGCGTCGACCAGCTCGCCCTGCGCCGGGTGCTGCCGGCCATCTACTTGACCGAGGCGGTGATCTTCGGCGGGCTGGCGCTCGTGGCCGCCGACTTCCTCCTCCCGGCCGTGATCGTGCTGACCTTCCTCGACGGGATCTTCATGCTGACCGCGCGCGGGCTGACCCGTGGGGCGATCAACGCGGTCCTGGCGCCGAAGCGGCTCCTGCGCGAGGGCAACGGCCTGATCAACATCGGCTTCGCCGTGTCGAGCGTGGGCGGCGCGGCCATCGGCGGTCTCATGGTCGAGGCGTTCGGCGCGCCGACCGTGCTCCTCGTCGACGCGGCGTCCTTTGTGGCGGTCGCCCTGCTGCTGGCCACGTCGCGCGAGCTGCCCCGTGGCATCGAGGCCGAGCAGCGCGAGCCCTTCCGCCCGCGACTGCGGGAGGGGATGCGCTTCGCGCGCGAGGACCGGTTCGTCCGCCTCCTGCTCGCCGGCCAGGGCCTCGCGCTCGTCCTCTTCACCCTCGTCGTTCCCATCGAGATCGTCTACGCGAAGGAGACGCTCGACACGAGCGACGCGGGCTACGGCATCCTGCTCTCCGCGTGGGGCACCGGGATCGTCCTGGGCAGCCTCGTGTTCATCGCCGTCAAGGCCCGCTCGCCGTTCGTCCTCGTCCTCGCCTCGACCGCGGCCATCGGCGTGGCGATGGTCGGGATGGCGCTGACCACCTCCCTGGCCATGGCCTGTGCGTGGTCGGTCCTCGGCGGCCTGGGCAACGGGATCCAGTGGGTCTCGGTGATGACCGCGGTGCAGGAGGGGACGCCGCGCGACCTGCAGGCCCGGATCACCGGGCTGCTCGAGTCGATCGCCTCCGGGGCGACGGGCGTGGGCTTCCTGCTCGGCGGCGCGATCGTCTCGCTCGCCTCCCCCCCGCTCGCCTTCCTGGTCTCGGGCGTCGGCGTGCTGCTGCTCGT
>CALMNS010000308.1 GCA_937871635.1 uncultured Solirubrobacter sp. | reverse complement strand
CGGTCGTGCGCATCGGCGGCGGGCGCGGGTAGCGTCACCGCATCGAGCCCCCGGACCCCGCCGACCGCCCGCTCCCCGCCCACGATCGCTTCGCGGTCGAGGCCGCCCGCTTCCTCGAGGGCCGGGTCGACCCCGGGCGCAACGTGCACCCGCCGGGCAACCCTCCGCTCGACGTCCTCGCCTGCCTCGAGGCGCAGGACCGGCTCGACTCGATCGTCGGTTAGCTCGGCTCGACTCGATCGTCGGCTAGCTCGGCTCGACGCGCGTCAGGCGGGAGCCGGCTCGGGGCGCCGCTCGACGGGTCCGGGCGTGAGCGCCGCGGCGACGATGACCAGCGTGAAGGCGAGGATCCGCACGGTGAGCCCCAGCGGGTCCTCGGGCACCGGCTCGCCGAAGACGATCGGACCCGAGGCGATCGTGCAGACGTTGGCCGCCGCGTTGGTGATCGCGATGACCGCGATGGTCGGGCCGAGCTGCAGCGAGCGCGCGGAGACCACGAGCCCCACGAGCGAGAGCACCGTGATGGCCAGCGCCTCCGGCGAGAAGAGGACGAGCAGGCCCTGGTCGGCGAGGTCCCCCGACTTCGCCTTGATCACGACGTCCGACGCGCCCCACAGCAGCCCGGCGGAGACCGCGAGCACCGGGCCGGCCCGCGGCGTGTCGCCCCGCACGACGAAGGCGAGCCCGATCGCGCCGGCGGCGATCGCGCCGGCGTAGGCGGTCAGCGTCCCGCCGCCGTACTCGCCGTAGGCCGACTCGGCGATGTC
The DNA here is from genome assembly GCA_937871635.1 of uncultured Solirubrobacter sp. GTDB lineage: Bacteria > Actinomycetota > Thermoleophilia > Solirubrobacterales > Solirubrobacteraceae > JACCYI01. The sequence continues at coordinate 5,661 of CALMNS010000308.1, read as the reverse complement.
CCCCAGGGTGCCGGCCAGGAAGGCCAGTCCCACCGCGGTGAGGCCCACCCCGACGAGCTCGCGCCGGGTGATCCGGAAGCCGAACACCCGGTCGGCGATCGGGGTCAGGAGCACGAGCCCGCCGGCGATCGTCGCCTGGACGAGCGAGATCGGAGCGAGCGCCAGGGCCGCCACGTGGAAGACCCAGGCGAGCATCGCCACCACGATCCCGAGCGTCCACCAGCGGTTGGCGAAGAGCGCCACGGTGCTCCGGACGGGATGGCGCCACTGGACCGGCGGGGCTCCCGCCGCCCCCCGCTGCTTGAACAGGAAGCCGAGGATGGCCACGGCGGCGCACGCGAGCGAGCACATGAGCCCGATCTGGACGGAGAACGACATCGGCGCTCGACAGGCTAGGGGAGGTGCACCTGGTCACGGGGTGGTCACCACTTCGCCGGGCGCGCTTGAGACCGTGGTCCCGGTCCAGTCTCTCGACTTCAAGGAGCCCGAACTGATGGCCCCAAGCTGGCGGTCCGCCCTGTCCGGTGCGGCCCTCTCGAGCGTGTTGCTGGCGGCTGTCGCCCTTCCGGCGGCGGCCCAGACTCCCACCCCGACGCCGCCCCCGGCCGCCGGCGAGGAGCCCTCGGCCGGGTTCCCGCAAGGCGTCGCGAGCGGCGACGTCAGCTCGAGCAGCGCCGTGATCTGGGCGCGCGCCGAGGGGCGCGCCCGGGTGCGCGTCCAGTACGGGACGCGCGGCGACTTCTCCGACGCGAGGACGGTGCGCGCGGCGCTCCGCGCGACCGAGGCGTCCGACTACACCGCGCAGGTGCGCCTCTCGGGCCTCCAGGCCGACACGCAGTACCACTACCGCGTCCTGCTGACGGCCACCCGGGACGCTTCGGGCAGCGTGGCCAGCCGGCCCGGCCGGTTCCGTACGGCGCCCGACCCCGAGACGAGCCGCGACGTCTCCTTCGTGGTGGGCGGCGACGTGGGCGGCCAGCGCTACTGCCGGCGCCCCGACCGCGGCTACGACATCTTCGACCGCATGGCCGCGCTCGAGCCGGACTTCTTCGTCGCCAACGGCGACATGATCTACGCCGACGGGGATTGCCCCGCCGAGGGCCCGGACGGACCCGGCGGCTGGGAGAACGTCCCGGGTGACTTCCCGAGCATCGCGAGCCCGACCGTCGACTGGACGAACCGTCCGCTGGTGCGAGACGTCTACCGCAAGCACTGGCGCTACAACCGCGCCGACCTTCCCACCCAGCGCCTCCTGAGCCAGACGTCGATGTACGCGCAGTGGGACGACCACGAGGTCATCAACGACTTCGGCGCCCCCTGGACGCACTGGTACGCCTCGCAGCGCGAGCGCCCCGGCTTCCCGAACCTGGTGGAGGAAGGCCGGGCGGCGTTCTTCGACTGGAACCCGATCCGCCGCAACCGGGCCGACGAGAACCGGATCTACCGCTCCTACTCCTGGGGCGAGGACGCCGACCTCTTCATCCTCGACCAACGCTCCTACCGCAGCCGCAACGACGTCGCCGACACCCCGGAGAACGCCAAGACGCTGCTCGGGCGTGAGCAGCTCGACTGGATCAAGGCGAGCCTGCGCGACTCGCAGGCCACCTGGAAGGTCGTCTCCCAGGACGTCCCGTTCTCCATCCTCACCGGATCCGTCGCCAACGGCCGTGACGGGTGGGCCAACGGAGAGACCGACCAGGGCTTCGAACGGGAGGCGCTCGACTTCTTGCGCTTCCTCGACGCCGCCGACGTCGACAACCTCGCGTTCGTGGTCACCGACGTCCACAACGCGCAGACCGCGCGCTACTCGCTCGACGCCGACGGCGACGGCGACCGGCTCGTGTTCCACGAGTTCGTGACCGGCCCGCTGTCGGCGGTCAAGGTGGCGCCGGGAGCGCTCGACCCGTCGCTGGACCCGACGCGCCTGTACGCCGAGGGCGACCTGTTCAACTTCGGCTTCTACCGCATCCGCGAAGCCGCCGACGGACAGGTGCACTTCCAGGCGGACGTGCGCGGGGAGGACGGACGGCCCCGCCCCGGCTCGGAGATCGACATCGCCCCACGCTGACCGTCGCGGTCGCCCCGGCCCGGCATCCGGGCGGGCCGGGGCGTCCCGCGTGGGCATGGAGCCAAGGGGGATCGAACCCCTGACCTCCTGCTTGCAAAGCAGGCGCTCTCCCAGCTGAGCTATGGCCCCTCGATGCGAGGGTACCGTCGCGCCTGAGCGGGCAGCCCGGTCAGACGAGCCAACGACCGGCGGGAGCAAGCGATGGCGGACAGCGGAGTGAAGTCGGCGACAGACGAGTCACCGCGGGCGGCGAACCGCGGGGGCGCGACCCAGGGCTCGGCGCCCGTCCGCGCGGAGGTCTCCAACTACGACATCGTCTCGCACTACTTCGAGCTGGCCGCGGACCGGCTCGACGTGCCCGATGACGTCCGCGCCGTGCTGCGCAGCGCCTACCGCGAGGTGCAGGTCCAGATCCCGATCGAGCTCTCCGACGGCCGGCTGCACGTCTTCAGCGGCTACCGCGTGCAGCACAACGGCGCGCGGGGGCCGTACAAGGGCGGGGTCCGCTACCACCCGGAGGTCGACCTCGACGAGGTCCGCGCCCTCGCGTCGCTGATGACGTGGAAGACCGCGATCACCGGGATCCCCTTCGGCGGCGCCAAGGGGGGGATCAACGTCCCGGCGAGCGACTGCACGACCGCGGAGCTCCAGCAGATCACCCGCTCCTTCATCGACAAGATCGACAAGGTCCTCGGCCCGACGCGCGACATCCCGGCGCCCGACGTCAACACGAACGCCCAGACGATGGCCTGGATGATGGACGAGTACGGCAAGCTCCACGGCCACACGCCGGCCATCGTGACGGGCAAGCCGATCTCGCTCGAGGGGTCCTTCGGCCGGGAGGCGGCGACGGGCCGCGGGCTCGTCTACCTCTACGAGGAGGCGGCGCCGGACCTCGGCTTGACCCCGGAGAGCACCCGCGTCGTCGTCCAGGGGTACGGCAACGTCGGCTCCTGGGCGGCGCGCATCATCGGCGACCTCGGCGCGACGCTCGTCGGCGCCTCCGACCAGCACGGGGCGATCCGCTCCGAGCGCGGGATCGACCCGCACGCGCTCGCTGCCCACGCGAAAGAGGGCGGACGGCTGCCGGACTTCCAGGCCGACGGCGTCGAGCCGATCTCGGCGGACGAGCTGCTCGCACTCGAGTGCGAGGTCTTCGTCCCGGCGGCCCTCGGGGGGATGATCCACGAGGCCAACGCCGACTCGATCCGCTGCCGGATGCTCATCGAGGGCGCGAACTCGCCGACCACGCCCGCCGCCGACCGGATCCTGCTCGACAAGGGCGTCACGATCATCCCGGACGTGATGGCCAACGCCGGCGGGGTGGTGGTCTCCTACTTCGAGTGGGTCCAGAACCTCCAGCATTTCCGCTGGGACGAGGACGAGGTCAACGCCCGCCTGTCGAAGATCATGCGGCAGGCCTACGCCGAGGTCTCCGCGCGCCAGGCGGAGGAGGACACGCCGCTGCGGGTGGCCGCCTACGAGACGGGGATCGAGCGGGTCCTCGACGCGGCGCGCACCCGCGGCTACATCTGAGGCCGCGGCCGGCGGCCACGCGGGCGGGCGGGCCTACTTGTCGAAGTCGAAGTCCTTCGGGGGCTTCTGCTCGAACCAGAGCCGGTCGTGCTCCGGCGTCTCCTGGAGGAACTCGGGCGTCTCCTCGAGCACGTCCTCGTCGGGCTCGGGCGCCGGCGCGGGGCGGGACTCCTCCAGCCACGGCTCGTCCTCGTAGACCGACGGCTCGCGCTCGCGCTCGCGGGGGGCGGCGTAGGTGGCCGGCCGGTCCTCCGGGGGCGGATCGGGCTCGCCGGTGGTCTCCGGCGGCAGCGGCTCGCTGGGCTCGAACTCGGGGGCCTGGGCGGCGTCCTCGACCTCGGGCTCGTCCTCGATCCCGGCCTCGCCGCCGGCGGACGGAGCGAGCGGCTCGGGCACGTCGCCGCGACGCGGCGGGCCGAGCGCCTCCTGCTCCTGCTGGCGCACCTCCTCCTCAGCGGCGCCGTGGCGCCGCTTGAGCTCGAGGTGCTCTCGGATGGCGTCGTCGAGCAGTCCCATCGACTCCGGCGAGTCTACCCCGCTTTGACGGTCCGGTTCTTCCCCGCGCGTTTGGCGCGGTACATCGCGGCGTCGGCGGCGGCGACCAGCGCATCCTTGTCGGCGTCCCGCGGCAGCCCGTCGTCCCCGAGCGCCGCGACGCCGAAGGACGCCGTGACCCGCAGCGTCCCCGACCCGTCGAGGATCGGCAGCTCGAGCGACTCGATCCGCCGCCGGACCCGCTCGGCGAACCGGTAGGCCCCCTCGAGGTCGGTCTGCGGAAGGGCGACGGCCATCTCCTCTCCGCCGTAGCGCGCGGGTTCGTCGACCTCGCGCGCCGAATCGCGCAGGACCCCGGCCACCTCGCGCAGGACCATGTCGCCCTGGATGTGGCCGTAGCCGTCGTTGACCGCCTTGAAGTCGTCGATGTCGAACAGGACCAGGCCCATCTCCGAGCCGAAGCGCCGGGTGCGCTCGACCTCGTGGGCCATGACCTCCTGGAAGCGGCGGTGGTTGAAGAGCCCGGTGAGCTCGTCGGTGACCGCCTGGCGCTGCACGGTCTTGTGCAGGTCGACGTTCTCGATCGACACCGCGGCCTGGTTGGCCAGGTGGTTGAAGAGCTCCTTGTCGGGCTCGGTGAACGGCCCTGCGGCCCGGGCGACGGAGATCACCCCGAGCACCCGATGGCCGTCGGGGGACCGCAGGGGCTGGGCCAGCGCGGTGCCGCTCGGATCGGTCACCTCGGCGATGCGCTGGCGCTCGAGCGCCTCGGCCTCCGCCGCCTCGATGGCGCCCCGGCGCGCGTCGAGCTCCCCGACCCGCGCCACCTCGACCGCCGAGCCGCGATCGTCCTCGCGCACGGCGGCGCGGCCGCAGTCGCCGCCGACGCCGTCCACCGCGGTCTGCACCACGATGTCGAGCAGCGCGTCGCGATCGAGGTTCTTGGCGAAGGAGTCGCCCACCCGCCGGATCGCCCCCTGGAGCCGGGCCCGCTCGGTCTGCAGCTCCTCCAGGCGCAGCTCGAGCTGCGCGGCCATCGCGTTGAACTCCGAGCCGAGCTGGGCGAACTCGTCGTTGCCCTCGGTCGGAACGCGGCTGCGCAGGTCTCCCGTCCCGAGCCGGCGAGCGGCGTCGAGCAGGCGCTGGATCTGGTGCTGGAGGGAGCGCGAGACGGTCAGCGCGAAGGCCAGCGCCAGCAGCAGGAAGCCCAGGATCGCCGCGACGATCACGACCGGGGCGGTCGCGAGGGTCGAGCCGCGGTCGACCTCGTCGGCCAGGATCCGCACGCGGGTCGGCCCCTCGAACCCCGGGGCCGAGAAGGACGTGAGGCGGTACTCCGCGCCGGCGATCGTCGCCTCCCCGCGGCGCGGCAGGCGCTCGGGAAGCGGTCCCAGCGCGTCCGACGCGGCCACCACGCGCGCCCCGAGCGAGACGATCACCGGGAGCTCGGTCTCGCGCTCGACCTCCCTCGCGTACTGCTCGGCCCCCTGCATGGCGACCTGCAGGCGCCCCACCGGCCGACGGCGCGCGTCGATCAGCCGGCTTGTGGCGGGCGCGACGGC
>CALMNS010000307.1 GCA_937871635.1 uncultured Solirubrobacter sp. | reverse complement strand
GCATCGCCGCGCGCGTCCCGGCCACGTGGATCGGCACGATCGGCAGGCCGTGGCGGGCGGCGAGGACCGCGGCGCCGGAGCGCAGCCGGCCGACGCTCCCGTCCCGTGAGCGGGTGCCCTCCGCGAAGAGCACGAGGCTCCAGCCGTCGCGCAGCAGCGCGTCGACGTGGGAGGTGGCGCCCGGCTCGAGCCCCCCTCCGTCGCGCGCCATCGGGATCGTGTTGAAGGCCAGCGAGACGGCCGTGGCCACGTCGCGCCGCGTGTAGAAGTAGTCGGCCGCCGCGGCGACCACCGCCCGCCGGCGCCAGCGGGCCGGGAGGGCGCAGAGGATGGCCGGCGTGTCCATGTGGCTCGAGTGGTTGGCCACGAAGAGGACGGGGCCCTCGAGCCCGGCGAGGACCTCCGGGCCGCGGATCCGCCGCCGCACGTAGAGGCGCATGGCCGGGCCGAAGAAGCCGCGCAGCAGCGCCTCGCGGACGGCGCGGGCGGGCGGGCGGCGCGCCCACCGCACGTCGAGCCGCGCGCAGTCGCGCGCCGTGATCCCCTCTCTCATGTGAGTCACCTACTCCCGTCGCGCGCGACGGTAACCGCCCGGCTCAGACGATCTTGCCCGGGTTGAGGTTGCCGCCCGGGTCGACGCCCGCGAAGAGCGACCGCAGCATCCCCACCGCGGGCGCGGAGATGTCCTGCTCGAGCCACTGCGCGTGCTCCACCCCGACGGCGTGGTGGTGCGACAGCGTGGCGCCCGCGTCCACGAAGGCCTGCTGGACCGCCGCCTTGATCACGTCGTACTCGTCCATCGGCGACCGCGCGCCCGACGGCCGGAACGCGAAGGTGAAGTAGAGGCAGGCCCCGCCGTGGTAGGAGTGCGAGAGGTGGCACATCACGTAGCCGCGCACGCCCACGTCGGCGAACGCGCGCCGCGCGGCGGCCGTCGCGTCGGCGTAGACCGCGGGCAGCAGGCTCCACGGCGCCGAGGTCTCCGAGACGTCGCCGAGCGCCCCGTGGTCGAGCAGGAAGTCGCGGATGTAGGGCGTGTCGAACTTCTTCTGGTCGTAGAGCACGCCGGGCCCGGCGCCGACGCAGACGCCGCGGTGGCGCCCCACGATCCGGCCGACCGCCTTGCGCTGCTCGGCCACGTGCGACGGCGAGCCCTCGAAGCCGATGAAGGAGAGGCACATCGTGTCCGTGTCGAACCCGCGCCGCCGCTCGAGGAAGGCGGTCAGCGCCTTGGACTTGACCCGGTCCACGGGCGAGGAGGCCTTGCGGGTGGCGAAGGAGAAGCGGGTCTCCGCCGCGTCGGAGATCCGGGTGACCGACGGCGCGGCCTCGCTCGCGGCGATCTCCTGCATGGCGGCGAGCCCGTCGGTGAAGCTCGCGAACAGGTAGCCGAGGATCCGGCGCTGCTCGGGCACGCGGTGGACCTGGACGGTGGCCTCGGTGATGATCCCCAGCCGCCCCTCCGAGCCGAGCACCATCTCGCGCACGCTCGGGCCCGTCGACTGGCTGGGCACCGGGCGGGTGGCGAGGACGCCGGCCGGGGTGACCACGCGGACGGCGCGGGTGAGGTCGGCCATGTCGCCGTACCGGTCGGACTGCATGCCCGAGGATCGCGTGGCGATCCAGCCGCCCAGCGTCGAGTGGGTGAACGAGTCGGGGAAGTGGCCGAGCGTCCAGCCCTGGTCGTTGAGCTGGCGCTCGAGGTCCGGGCCGTAGGCGCCCGCCTCGATCCGGGCGAGGCGCGACGGCGCGTCGACGGCGAGGACCCGGTTGAGCCGGCCGAGGTCGACCGAGACGATCGTCCGCGTCTCCTGGGCCGAGGGCTCGAGCGAGCCGGAGATGCTCGTGCCGCCCCCGAAGGGGATGACCACGGCGTCGGCGTCGAGGGCGGCGCGCAGCACCGCCTCGACCTCGGACTCGGCGCCCGGATGGACGACGACGTCGGGGACGCGGCCGATGTCCCCCGTGCGGTGGCGGTAGATGTCGCGGATCGACTTGCCGCGCGCGTGGGTCACCCGCTCGAGCGCGTCGACGGAGACGTGCGGCGCCCCCACCGCGGCCTCGAGGGCGCGGCGCAGCCCGTCATCGAGCCGCGCCGACGGGAGATCGAGCGCCTCGAAGGCGACGGCCGGGGCGGGGGTCCCGCTGAGGTCGAGCCCCAGGTGCTCGCTGATGAACGGGGCGAACTCCGGCTTGTCGGTGTGGTCGAAGGCGACGCCCTCGGTCCCCCACCCCCACCACTTCATCGCGCTCATCCGCGCGAGGCTCGCGCTCGTGTCCCGGGTCGGGACACTTAGGCCATCGGCAGCGACATGCCGACCGGCTTCGGCGCGGCCGCCGCGGCGGGCGCCTGCATGACCGGGAGCTCGATCGGCGACAGCGCGACGATGCCGCGGGCGGCCTGGCGGATCGCCTGGGCGGCCGGGTCGCTGGGATCGAAGGAGACCAGCGGGACGCCGGCGTCGGCCTGCTCGCGCAGCGGCATGGTGATCGGCACCTTGCCGAGCAGCGGGACGTCGAGCTCGTCGGCCAGCGCGGCGCCGCCGCCCGTGCCGAAGATCGGGTAGCGCTCGCCGTCCGGGGCGGTGAAGACGGACATGTTCTCGATGATCCCCGCCACCTCGAGCTTGACCTTGTCGGCCATCTCGGCGGCGCGGCGGGCGACCTTCTGGGCGGTGTCCTGCGGCGTGGTGACGATGACGAACTTCGCCTGCGGCAGGAGCTGGGCCAGCGTCATCGAGACGTCGCCCGTGCCGGGCGGGAGGTCGACGAGCAGGTAGTCGAGCTCGCCCCAGGCGACGTCCTCGAGGAACTGGGTGAGCGCCTTGTGGAGCATAGGCCCGCGCCAGACGACCGCGGCGTCCTCGTCGAGGAAGAAGCCGATCGACATCACCTTCACGTCGTGGGCGACGGGCGGGAGGATCTTGCGCTCGCCCGAGACCTTGGGCCGGTCGGCGGGCACGCCGAACATGCGCGGGATCGAGTAGCCCCAGACGTCGGCGTCGAGGACCCCGACCTGCTTGCCCTCGGCGGCCAGGGCCACGGCGAGGTTCGCGGTCAGGGTCGACTTGCCGACCCCGCCCTTGCCCGAGCCGACGCAGATGACGTTCTTGACCTGGGCCAGCGCCCCCTCGGGGAGCGAGGAGCGGCCGAGCTTCTTCTGCAGCGCGGACTTCTGCGTGTCGTTGAGGACGTCGAAGCCGACGTTGACGCGGGTGACGTCGTCGAACGACGAGACCGCCTCGGCCACGGCCGTCTGGAAGTGGTTCTTGATCGGGCAGCCGGGGGTCGTCAGCGACACGGTGACGTCGACGACACCGGCGTCCTTGATGTCGATCGAGCGGACCATGTCGAGCTCGACGATGTCGCGCCGGAGCTCGGGGTCGATGACGGCCTTGAGCGCCTCGCGGATAGCGGTCTCGGAGGGCATGGGTTCATTGTGGCAGGGCGCGATTCGCGGCCCACGGCCTTGGGTATTCTGATTGGCGCGACGGCGCGCACTTCGTGGTGCGCCGTTCCTATCGCAGTCCAGAGCGGATCTGACCGGGACGCATCTCCGGCCCGTCGAGGCGCTCTCACCCTGCATCCATACACGAAGGAGCTCCTATGAGCAGCAGCACCGGCGCCAACGCGCCCGCCTCGCGCGACCGCGACGTGTCGTCCCGCGGCGAGCCGCGCGATCGCACGCGACGCCTCTCCACCGAGACGAAGTCCGCCTACAAGACCACCGAGCTGATCGCCTTCGTCCTGGCCGTCGTCGGCGTGCTCGTCGCGTCGGCCATCGTCGACGAGAACGACGCCGGGGGCATCGGCGCTCGCCAGGCGTGGCTTTACGTGACGATCCTCACCGTCGGCTACATGGTCAGCCGCGGCTTCGCCAAGTCGGGCAGCCGCGACCCGTACGACGCCGACCGCGGCTAGACGTCCTCCCCGGCGGGCCGCGCGGGCGCGATGATGCGTCTGGGCGGCTCGTCGAGGATGAAGATCTCGATGACGTGCGGCGGGTCGAGGATGACCTGGCTGTGGTAGCCGACCACCGCGCGATCGGTGATGTCCGCCACGGTGCGGGTGATCACCGGGGTGATGACCGACTCGAAGGCGAGCCGGTAGGTCCGTACGAGCTCCTCCTCGCCCGCGGCCAGCAGGGTCTCGTCGCTGCGGGTGAGGCCGCCCTCCATGACGCAGAAGACGTACCGCTCGTTGAAGAAGGTGCGGGCGTTCGTTGGCCCCTTGCCGTAGTACCGCTTCATGATCGCCACCATCGCGCTGGAGATCTCCCCGCGCATGCCGCCGCCCGGTGAGGCGTCGTCGGCGTGCGGCGTTTCCGGGTCGGTGAGGTTGCGCGCGTCGGCCATGTCCGGAGCCTACGCATCTCCCCAGGTGGCCTCGCACCCGCCCCCGGCGTCCAGGTTAGTGCGGGACCGGTTAAACACCGACGGGCCGGCACGAATGCCGACCCGACGGTTGAGGGAGGAGAGGTGCTACGACTGCCGACGGGATATGGGGTCGGCAGACCTCGCCCGGTCCGGCCCGTCTCCTCGGCGGCCGGTGGGAGAAGCTTGTGTCGACAGCCTACCCGATCGCCTTGACCTGTGCGCGCGCCTTGGAGGCGACCCGCTCGGTGACGACGGCGCCGACCTGCAGCGCGTCCTCGACGCGGTTCGACACGAGGTCGATGCGCCGGGTCACGACGTTCGGACGGCGCTCGGCCTTGACCTGCGCCGTGTGCGCCTCGCGCTCCACGCGCGTCCGGTTGCGCTTGACAAGGCGCTCGGCCGTCCGGCGGCGGTTGCGCAACTCGCGCTCGAGCTGGGTGCGCGCCTTCTTGGCGTTGCGCTCGAGCTCGGTGCGCGCCTGGGTGCCGCGGCGCTCGAACTTCACGAGCTCCTTCTCGGCGGAGTCGACCGAGCCGTAGCGGTCGGCCAGGCCGGTCACCGTGCCGACGACGCGGTCGCGCGCCTCGAGGGTGGCCCCGACGTACGTGAGCGCGGCGCGCTCGGCGAGGTGGCGCGACTCCGACGCGGTGCGCCCGGCGGCGCGGACGTCGGCCTTGGCG